>JAEOTG010000389.1 GCA_016839985.1 Candidatus Heimdallarchaeota archaeon
AACCAACAGTATTATCAGCTTTAATTGAAGGTGATAGGTTTATACTAGTTGGTGATCATAAACAACTTCCTCCGGTAGTGCAAAGTTCTAAGATATCTGAAGAAGGCATGAGTGTTTCTCTCTTTGAGAGATTAGCAAAAGCTAATTCCCGTAAAGTTCATCTCTTACAACAACAATTTAGAATGAATGAAAAACTAATAGAATACTCAAATAAGCAATTTTATGATAAAAAACTAAGCTCCTTCAATGATGAAATAAAAAACCAAAATCTATCCAAATTACCTAATTATGTTGGAGATTATAAAGTGATTCAAAACAGTAGTATTTATGATCCAAACTATCCTCTGATTTTTGTACCTGTGAGAGGAATTTTTCAACATAAGAAAAAGATTAACGAAGAGGAAGCTAAGATTGTTAGTCTAATTATATCAAATTTTCTTAAATTAGGATTGAAAATTGACCAATTAGGCGTTATTTGCCCTTATAGGGGTCAAGTTGGCGAAATTAGACGCTTAGTACATCCTCAAGTAACTGTTGACACTGTTGATCGTTTTCAAGGAAGTGATCGAGAAGTCATAATACTCTCTTTAGTCGAATCTCAAATCCATGGAAGTAAAGGTTTTGCTGATGAACGCAGACTTAATGTTGCTTTAACTCGAGCTAAGAAAAAACTAATTATTGTTGGAGATCCTCTTGGAAAACAAGACGTGTTAGAAAATTATATCAAATATTTGAATGAAAATGCTAAACAGATTGATACTATTGAAACAAAAAACTCAGCTTCAATCGAACAAGATTTGATAATTGTGGCAGATAATATTAATAAAACTGCAAAGGTACTAAAAGATGATACAGCACAATGCTTAATCTGTTTTGAAAAAATCCAAGAAGATGCAATTGAATGCCCTAACTGTAAATCTCTATTTCATATTGATCATATCGTTAAATGGATTAGGGATTATGAACGTTGCCCATATTGTAAAACTAAACTATCAGCATTTCTCAAATAGTAGTTCTTCTTCTCTCTTTTAGTTTGAACAAATGAAAAAAAGAAAAAAAAGGAAAAAATTTGGTTTTATTTTCTGAATCTTCTGAATGCTAGTATAGATGCTAGACCAAGGAATGATAGGAATATTAATCCAGCTATTCCTGTTTCTGTTACAGTAACACGTACATTGAAACCTGCAGCTTCAACAAAATCAGCAGCCAAATCAAGATCGTATGCATATGGTACTAATTCATCATTAAATCCAACTAGAACATTAGGAGCTGGAACTGTAGCTGCAGAACCAAGTCCTTCAAGAATTTCATCAACGATGACTTGACGTGGACATGTATGACTAATAGCTTTACGGATATATTTAGCTGCATCAGGAGTTCCAAGAGGTGTCAATTCACCAGTACCTAAGATTGGGTGTTTCATGTTGATTGACATTTCTTGATGAGATGGATCACCAACTAATACACCTTCAATTTCTGTTTCACCGACAAAGTCTGATAAGACTGGATAGTATTGTGCATCCATAATGTCATAGTTTCCAAGCTTCAATTCTGAAATAGCGTTATCTTTACCCATTACGTGGGAAATGTACAAATCAGTTAGTAATGGTTGAACACCACCAGAAACAATAGTATCATCCCAGTATGGATTTGGTACCATGTGAACTGTGCTGCTTACTGAATCAAAACTGTCTATCATAAATGCACCACAGGATTTGACTAAGTTGAAACCAATTGGAGCATCTCCTGGAACTATTCCAAAGATATCATATCCATGTGCACCTATTAATTCTTCAACACCAGTACCATCACCTTTGTGCTTATCTAGAATCATATAGTTTAGAAGGCTTAATGGGAAGTTGTACATTGTCACTAAGTGGAAAATCATTTGTCCACCAGCAACATTTGTAACGATTTCAATTGAATTATTTCCTTGTGTAGGATCAACGTCCTCATTTCCAAAGAATCTAACTAGGTTACCATAATTGCCTGAAGCCATTACGGGAGACATATGTAATTGCATTGAGTATTTAATGTCTTCTGGAAGTACAGGTTGACCATCACTGAATTTAGCATCTGGGTCAAGATTAACAGTCAGGTTAATTGGATTATTTGCACCTGGAAGAGGTCCATCAAGAGTCCAGTTCTTGGCGATAACTCCTCCCCATTCACGTGTAACTTGTTCTCTTTGAACTAGTGCTGCGTGAACACATTGTAACCATTGCCAGTCGTAAAATGAGGCGGCTTCATAGACGTTGTATTCTCTAAGATCTGCTGGAATACAATATTTGATGATATGGTCATCAGGATCATCCCATAGCCATGGACGATGATTAGAGCTAGCTATTAACATATCATCTATACCTGTGAGACCAACTTTATATCCAAAGAGTGATTGTGGATAAATGATGGCAATAGCAGGAAGATCGTCGTAAAGAATCTCCTGTAAGTCATATGCTAGATCATTTCTTGCTACTGGATCAAGTTCAGCAAGATAATCATCTAGAAGATCATCGTATACTGGATTAGAATATTGATAATGGTTGTCACCAGCAGGAGCGATACTCAAAGTGTCAAAAAGACCAGTGAGATCAAGGTCTAATCCCCATGACCATCCAACAAAGAGAAGATCATAACCTCCATCTTCATATACTGGAATATAGTTATAATCCAAAAATGGATATGACCATGTTCTTGGACCTATATTACCCCATCCTGTAGATTCATGGAATGATATTCCAATTCCTACTTTGGGTAGTAATTGTTCCATTAGTAATGACCATTGGTTACGGGCAGGACTTGTGTTGGGTGATAGTATGTTAATCGAAAAGGCTGTTTGAATTATTACTTCTTGTGCTAGTACATTGCCAGCAACCATGGAAAAACCAAATAAAACAACTAGGCTTATGCCTAATAATGCTTTTTTATTCATATTTTTATTCACCTTTTTATATTCCACCAAAAGCACTTCTTATAGGCGGAATTAGTGAAATCTTGCTTAAACATCTATATATAGTTTTTGGGTTTCTATTTTAATAATTAGACTATTAGAGAATTTCCATTCTAATAGAATCATTTCATTTTTTTGTCAATTCAAATTGCGAATAAGGGTCTCTTTTATGGCATTTATAATCTTTCATTCCAATTGTTGGAATAATAAAAATGCTCAAGTAATATCACTCATCTGATGATTAGATTGCTTTATGAAACATTAACCATAAGTTTCATCACTTGCCATAAAATCAATGCAAAAAGAACTAAAAAACCTCCTCCAAAATAATACGTGAAGGAGTTAAAAGTTGCTTCCCTAAAGCTATCTTTACTTATAGGATCTGATCCAAATATTTTTTGCTTAATGCCTGATATTAATGTTGATTGACCGATATTACCAAGACATGCGCCAATAATTACTACCAATGCAGCCTCACCATAGATAATATATTGCATAAAATCTAAAATGAAAATTAATTCTTCGTCGAAACCATAAAGGAATATTAGTATTATTATTAAGTCGATAATAGAAAAAACAAATGCAGTAACAAATCCAAGAAATGCGATTCTAGGCCAATTTATTTTGACTCTGTCTCCCTCTTCTTCTTTTTCTTCTTCCTCTTTCTTTACGAATTCTATATGTTCGACTTCTTTACTTTGCCATTTCTTCTTTTTTTCACTCATTCTTTTCACTTCGAGCTGTAATAGCAGAACCGCAGTAATTACAGAATTTCGAATCATCAGTTACCATTTTACCACACATTGAACAAGTTATTATTTGATTATTGTTCTTAAAACGGTTTGGTTCAAATATGGGTTCTAAGACTATTTTACCTTTTTGTGAGATTATTGAAAAATGTTTGGGATTGTTAAGATTTTGAATTATATTAGTAGGAATAGACAATCTATTTTGTCTGTCTATTTCTAACAATCGACTCTTTTCCAACTTACGTAGTTGAATCTCGCTACTATGTTGTCCTATAATTATTCCGTCTCTTAATTCCAGAATTCTATCTGCTCTGGAAGCAACTTGTTGTGAATGAGTGACTACACAAATTGCAATTCCTAGTTCCTTATTAATCCTTTCAAAAAGATCAAGTATACTTTCTGAAGTTAGAGCGTCCAAATCTCCTGTTGGTTCATCTCCAATTAAGATTTTGGGATTTGTGATAAGTGTTGTCGCGATAGCTGCTCTCTTTTTTTCTCCACCTGAGAGTGTGTTTTCTTTTTTATTTCTTTTCTCCCAAATACCTAAAAATCTTAATAGAAATTCTGTTTGTTCTTTAACTACGCTGGGTTTGATTTTTGCATAATACCCAGCTAATTCAATATTCTCTTTAACTGTTAAGTGAAGTAACAATTTACTATCTTGAAAGATCACACCCGCAAATCTTCTTCTTGCTTTTATAATCTCTTCTAAAGATGATCGTGTAATGTCCTTTGTAAGATATTTCCAAAAAACTTTTCCTGAAGTGGGTTTGTTCATTCCAGCAATTATACTTACCAAAGTGGTTTTACCTGAACCACTTGGACCTATAAGAAATAATTTCTCACTAGGATATACCTTAAAGGAAACACCTCTCAAAGCTTGAGTTTCAATTTTACCAGTTTTGTAGATTTTTATTATGTCTTCAGCTACTAATAAAGGTAAATTATTATTATCTACTGTTTGTTGCGAAGTAGAGAGCTCTGCGTTAGTCATAATCTATGTTTTCTCCTCTTTTATGCAAAATGCAATTTCGATAAGAAATTAAGTATAAACATCTATGAAGTTTACTGTTTTGGATATAACCACAATAACTGTAATTTATAGGAAAACATTGTAAGATTTCTTAGTCTTTCTTACAAACTTCTGTTTCTATACGTCTAAGTTTTTTCATCGAAATCCATAGTTGGAGTTCTACGTGCATCTATGGCATCAATGACTTTACGATAGATATAGTCTTTGTTTTTCCATATATTATCCAAATTTCCAATTATAAGGAAAATACCATAAACCACTAAAAATGGTACCAAATATAACAACCAGATTGTAAAACTAACACCTATCGGATGGTATTGCCCTTGTTCTCCTTGCTCTTGAAATGCAAATCCATAAACTAGGAAGGTGTTAGATCTTCTATCTACAAAAAGTGAATAGAAAAATTCCCTGAAATCAAGTGATATGTTACCTGTCATTAAAGCCACCGATACTCCAATTACTAAACTTGCCAAAAACATAATGATTAAGAATAATCTGACTTTGGGAAGATACGATCTTTTTAGAACCATTTTAAATGCTATGAAATTATAAATTCCTGCAACAACAGCCCCTAGAACAATAGGCATTATAACGATCCATAAATATGCTGATGTATATTTAGGATTATTTGGAAAAGCTAATTCACCCGATTTATTTAATGGTAAGCTAGATCCCCAAATTTTTTCAAGACTGTAAAATCTGTGATTTTGAGCAAAATTTGTCTCAGCAACTAAATCATAACCATTTCTGAAGTAACCACTATCTCCTAGCATAAACAAACCAAAACCTAACATTGTAGCAACCATTGGAGCAAAAAACCATACTAACACTGGTTTAGCTATTAAACGTAAACTAGGATCTTGTCCAGAATTTAACCCAAATGTAAGAAATACTGAAATCCAGTAATAAGGACCTTCTAGAAAACTTTCTCCTCTCAAAGTGTTTGTAATGCCCATTATTACAGCACTTATCAACCAAGTGGCAAATAGGTAAATACCCATTGGAGAGTGAAAATGTTTCCAAATGTATTTTAGAACTGCTAAAATCCAATCTCGCCAAACGCCAAAAAAGGTTCGTGGTCCTAATTCTGTAGAACTTAAAGATTTTTCTTCAGATTTTACATTATCGGTGCTCATTTTAATAACACGATTTATTTTACAATAAGCATTTTAAATCTTTTCTGTCCAAATTAGTTTAAATGTTTAAAAAATGCTTCAACCAAAATGCTTTAAGTGTATATTATTTGAAGGTTTTAACGTATTGAGGCTCAAAATATGAGTAAAAACGAAGAACATACTTTAGCTTTGACCAGTTGTGGAATAGATGTTGGAACAACAACATCTCACCTTATCTTTTCCAAACTCAAATTAGAAAAAATCTATACTCCTAGAGGTGTAAAATTTGAGG
>JAEOTG010000390.1 GCA_016839985.1 Candidatus Heimdallarchaeota archaeon
CAAGGTTTTATCTATATAGAAACAGGGGGAACTGGTGGAAGCTCAATGCGTCTAATGTATTCAAGATTTTTGAAAGAAATAGACCCTATTTTAAAGGTTGAAGGAATGAATAATGTTATAGAATCTTTTGAAAAATCAGCTCAAATTTGGAGTGAAATTGCTTCTCTTTATCTCCCTGAGGAGTATCCTATATTGAAAGAAGTAAGAGAAATATTACTGAAATTAAATGAGATCTTTGAAGAACAAGAAACAAATGCACTACAAAAAATGCTAAATTTAAACAAAAAAATAGAAAACAACAAGAAAGAAATTCACAGGGATTTGAAACATGCGCCTTCCTTTCTCCCTAAAGTAAAAAGCAAGATTTTACAGCTTTATGACGCAGAGAAAGAAGCATTTGATAAACTGCAGGAATTTATGAACAAGGTAAAATAATTCAAGAAATTTTCAAATTCTTAAGTTAATTGTAAAAAGAGAAAAAAGGAAAGGAATGAATTTAGTTCCATATTACTAATACAACACTGGTTGGAGCGCCAAGAAATGCTTCAAATGTACCTTTGAGTAGTTTACCCTCTAAAGCACCACTGCCATGACAAACAAATGCTCCAGTTATAAAGGCGTTTTTTATCTTAAAGTGCATTTTACCTTCAAAACCTGCTTCAGCAGAACCGTAATGACCAGTAAATTCAAAAATACCTTGTCCTAAACCATCGAAAGTTGCTAAGTCGAATATTACTAAATTACCTATATAGTAGACATCACCTTGTAATGGTGATTCTTCACTTATTATTTCACCCCAATGAGGAGTCATTATTGTATGATAGATTCCTTCTTCAGAAATCCACTCACGTTCAGGAAGACCATATGAAATCCATTTGTAAACAAATTCTATCGTTGTTCTATCAGGTTTTGCTTGAGTTGTTGTTGTACCAACAATAAGAGAGCTAAGTAAAACAATCATTCCTAGAAATATTAATTTCCTTGATGTTTTCATAATTTCCACCATTTTCTCTATTGTGTAAAATTTACAATAGAATTGTACTTTTATTTTGTACCTATTAAAAAGTATCTAGAGATTTTTTTAGAACTGTTGTGAAACAATGGAAAATCTGCAATAAAATGGAATAAAACAGATTTAAACCAAGAAAAACATGTAATGCAAACAAAGTCTTGTTGTTTTTTTGAAGAAGTATAATTAACAACCTGATAGAATTTTGGATAAAGCTTCTATAACACTACTAATACCTCTTCTTCTTATTCTTCGTACTGTCGAAGATTTTACTCCTTCTACGTGAATTACCAAAACCATACCGCATGAAGGACATGTTCTGTTTTTTTGACTGTTACTCTGCCCACATTGAGGACAAACTTTTAGAGTTTTCATAAATAAAATCTAAGTAATTAAATAAAATAAAATTTACGTTTTGTAACAATCATTCTTCTTATTCTAAGAAACATTTCTTCCATTCTGCTTCATAAATTTCTGGATTTGATAGAAGTATGAAGAGCTGAAGAATATGAGTCATTTTACTTATTTCACCGTAAGTTTTGTCAGCGAAAAGATCAGGGAGTTTTTCACTTGATTCCTTTAAAACCTCAGCGACTTCTAGGTTAATCTTAGAATATATTTCAGTTATTAAATCTCTTAAGCAATCATCTGAGGAAATTTTAAACTTAGGGTAAAGATTAAGTACTTCACTCATCATTTCTATGATCCTTTTGCTACTTTCAGTTTCCCAGTATTCTTTTGACAAATCAACGTTGTAAAAGATTTTACCAGTTCTACTGTATAAGATTTCAGTAGCTGTTCTTTCCATTTCAACTCTACGACCAGCTTGAACTACTAATCCCCCCTGTTCAAGAAGTTTAACATAACGATAAATAGTCATTTCTTTTTTAGGTTTGTTAACTTGAAGATTATAATCTTTCATTATTTCTTTAATGGTCTTAGGTCCTGTTCTTAAGACTTCAATTATAGGAGATAGTTTCCTATCATTGATTCAAGTATATTTGATTGTTATTAGTATATTCTCATCTCTACAGTACGAATCTATTTTTTTTGTATGACTTCTATGAGTATCTTAATTTTTCTAAGAACAAATTCAAAATATTCATCTAATGTTCCGAAGTACGGTAATTTTTCTATAGATCCAAATGAATCAGTTTGTGTAGACAAGGCTACTCCAAATATCAAGCTCCAGAAGAAAAAGGCAAGTTTTGTGGTTTCTCTTTCTTGGATTTCCCCTTCTTGTGATGCTTTTAGAAGAATCTCTTGTAATATCTTTATAGTTCTGATTTCATATTGTTCCTCTATAGGTCCTTTTTTCATTGATTTTGGAGGAGTGGTTTTAAAAACTATTCTGAATTTTCGGTAATCTTCTCTGATTTCATTGAAATATGTCTCTGCTATTTGTTCAATTAGGTTAATATTCTTTCCTTTATGTTTCTTGACAAGCTCTTCTATTTTATAATCAATATTTTTAAAATCTTCCTCAACAATTGCAAACCATAACTCTCTTTTGCTTTGGAAATATGTATAAAGACTTGCTTGCCCCATTCCTAATTCATTAGCTAAAGCTCTTAAAGTAAACCCTCCCGCACCATATCGTAAGAATTGTTCCCTACCTTTATGAATAATTTCTTTGAAAACTCTTTTCTTTTCTTCTAAAGTTCTTGCACGAGTTTTTTTCACGTATCACATTTTGCATTTTCATTTTATAAATGTTTTTAACCGAACATTGTTTGCTTTTGCAAAATTTTATTAATAAAGTCTAATTATCCCTTCTCTAAAAATCTGAAAATCCAAAGGGAAAAAACAGCATAATTATGTCTTAAAATGAATTACAATGAATGTTAGGATTTCTAGATTTTTTTAAAATGAATATTTTCAATTGATTTGTTATCGACTATGGTTCGAATAGAAAGACTAATAAAGATGCCAGAGAATTATAAGCGAACAATGAACGGTTATAAAATATAATAAAATTACTATTGAATATAGTAAAATTATCTTTCTTTGTTTTCTAAATAATAAAAATGAGGATGTCGATATTATGTTAAAATGCAAACATGCATGCTCTGAATGTAAGGAGACTTGGGAATGTTCTTTCCCATATTATTCTGAATTCCAATATTTCAAAACTACAGTAGAAAATGGATATTATTGTAATGCTTTTTGTCCTTCATGTCAAGAAGAGAAGAGAAAAGAAATAGATGATTTATTTGAAGGTATGGCAGAAACAGGATATATCAATTCTTTCCATGATCAAAACCTAAAGGTACAGAATTTATAGAAGAGAATTGAATGAAATCAAGAATTATTTTAGTCATACATTAGATATAAGATTTATACTAGAGAAACTTAGAATAAATAAAACTCCAAACTAAACTGGAGAACCAGATGGTTTATAAAACCCCAATATGTTATAACGTGTTAATAAAAATAGAGAATGCTAGATTTTTATTATAGGAAATATAGGATTTGATTTACACTATTTTTTATTAAATATACGGATTGTCACTCCTGATTTTAAAAAGTGAAAAGATTCAAAAGAGGTAAATTAATGAAAGGAACTATAAAAAACATACTACCCATCAAAGGTTTTGGTTTTATTAAAAGAGAGGGAGAAGAAAAGGACATATATTTTCACTGGTCCAAAACTAAAGATGACTTCTATTATCTTAGAAAGGGAGACGAAGTAGAATTTGAGATAAAAGAAACTAAGAAGGGACCACAAGCAATTGATGTAACAGCAATTTTTTAATTAATCAAGATACTGATTAATTACTATCCGCTTTTTATTTCTGATAGAATTTTAGATAATATAATAAGAGACCCAATGTTGACTCTTGTTTTGGTCATGGGACATTGGGAACGGTTCTTACATAATTTATGGGCATGAAGGTAAAATAGCTGAAATTGATCCTTATCCTCATTTTCCTTAATTGTTAACTTTGCTATAATTCAAGGAGATAGAGCAAAGTGTTCCTTCTG
>JAEOTG010000391.1 GCA_016839985.1 Candidatus Heimdallarchaeota archaeon
ACCAACTGTTGAATTTGAAGGAATAGGACTTTTTAATTGTGGTCCTGTTATGAAAAAAAATGAAAAAGGAGAGTGGACTGTAGTAGCTGCAGGTCCAACTACTTCAGCAAGAATGGAGATTTTCCAAGATGAATTCATTAAAGTTTTTCATCCTTCTGTGATCATTGGCAAAGGAGGGATGGGTGAAAGAACATCTAAAGCTTGTCAAGAAGAAAAATGCATCTATGGCTATTTTACTGGAGGAGCTGCTTTATTAGCTGCAGATAAAATAACGAAAGTCAAGGATGTTTTTTGGTTAGATGAACTAGGGATGCCTGAATGTTTATGGGTCTATGAAGTGGAAGAATTTGGACCATTAACAGTTACAATCGATACTCATGGAGGAAATCTTACAGATGAATCAAAGAAAAAAATTGAAGCAAATAAGAAAAAAATCTTACAGGAGTTGTAGAAAATGAAAGATATTGCACAAGTTATTGAAGATACTGCAGCTAAATTATTGAAAATAGCTGCAACAAAATTACCTACTGAAGTAAAAGAAGCTTTATTGAAAGGCGAAAAAGAAACTGAAGGTGTTTTAGGGAAATCGCAATTACAAGCTATTAATGAGAATGTAAGTATTGCAGAAGATCAAAGTAAACCTATGTGCCAAGATACTGGATTAGTTTCATTCTTTGTAAAAGTAGGAGATGAATTTCCATTAAGATCAGAAGTGAAAACTGCTTTAATTAAAGCCACAAAAAAAGCAACTCAAAATGTTCCATTGAGACCAAATGCTGTTGACATGTTTGAGGGAAACACTAAAAACAACGTAGGATTGCGAGGATTTGTACCTTGGTTCTATTTTGATTTAGTAGAAGGAGATAAGTGTGAGATAAGTGCTATGCCTAAAGGTGGAGGTTCTTCCAATGTTGGAAAGATGAAAATGGTACCCCCAGGAAAAGGTATCAAGGGAGTAAAAGAATTTGTAGTTGAAGCACTCGCAGCTGCTGGTCCTCTTGCTTGCCCACCTTATACAGTTGGTGTAGGTGTTGGAGGGGGTGAAGATATGTGTATGAACTTAGCAAAGAAAGCTCTTCTAAGACCTCTTTATCAATATCACAAAGATGAGAAAATTGCTTCCATAGAAAAAGATTTACTGGAGATCCTAAATAAATTAGAAATTGGTGCTATGGGACTAGGGGAAGGCCCATCTGTTCTAGATGTTCATATGGAATTTGCTGCAAGACACCCAGCAAGTTTACCGGTAGGCGTAGTTATTTCCTGTTGGGCACTTCGTCATGCAGGAGCAACAATCGATAAAGAAGGAAATGTGGAATGGCATCCACATTAAATTATTTTCTTATAACTCCTTAAAGACATAATTTTTATATTTTTGAGAGTATAGCATTTTTGATTCGAAATTGTTTAATCAGAAATGCAAACAAATAAAATTACTATCCTTCTTTCTATCTTTATTCTTGACTGCATCTTTATTCTCTTTTGCAGTAATTTCAGATAACGAAGGAGCTTTAAAACTAACAATAACTTCAATTTCTTGGGAGATAACAAGTGTTAGTGAAGAAAAAACTAATTTTTATATTTTGATAAATGTAACAATAGATAATATTTCAAATAAAAAAATTAAAATCACTTTTCCAAGTAGCTGTAAGTTTGATGCTTATATCAATTATAATTTAAACAATAGCAAACTTCAACTAAACATGTCTCCAGAATATTGTCTGCTATTTATTTTAGAAGCAACTTTTCTTCCAGGATCAACCATAATGTGGGATAGTTTGCGTTTTTCAGTAAATAATTCATCCTTGACAGATTTGCCAGATGGTTCATATGAAGTGATTTTAGGTGAATCATATGTCAGCGGAGATAGTCCTATTGATAAAGCAGCACGAGTAAATTTTCAAATTAACAATGGTACATATTTCTTTCAATATGAAGATAGACCAATTTATGAAACATCATTCAGTATTAACACTGTAATATTCTTTCCTGTATTATTCTATATACTTACATATACCTTTAGAAGGAGAAGCAAAATTAAAAGATGAGTGATTACTATTAATAAGCTATTTCTTATACATTAAGATATTTTTATTATTCAATAGATTTAAGATTATATTATGAGTGAAGAAATAAATCCTCCAATAGCAAAGAAAGATACTAAAATAACAAAGATACATGGTCTCAAGCTTAAAGACGATTATTTTTGGTTAAGGTTTAAAGAAAAAAAAGAAGTTATTGACTATCTTAAAGCTGAAAACGAATATACTAAGGCAAAAACAAGGAACATAGAAGGTTTTATTGAAGAATTGTTCAATGAAATGAAGAGCAGAATTAAGGAAGATGATGAAAGTGTTCCTTACAAATTCAAAGATTATTTTTATTATACCAGAAATGAGAAAGGTAAAGAGTATAAGATTTATTGCAGAAAACACAAGAATCTAGAAGCTGAAGAGGAAATTATACTTGATCTCAATGAATTGTCAAAAGGTTTTGAATATTATAAGCTTGAAAAATTCAGAATTAGTCCAAATCAAAAACTACTAGCTTTTTCAATAGATAATACTGGTTATGAGAAATTCATTATCTATGTCAAGGATCTTAAAACAGGTGATATCTTTACAGAAG
>JAEOTG010000392.1 GCA_016839985.1 Candidatus Heimdallarchaeota archaeon
ATCTGTTTTATCCTTTTTCTTAGACATTTTAACACCCATGCGCAAGATAAAAACTAAATTGTCCTCGCTCTAAAGGGGATTTTTGATATATTAAAAAGCTTATGAATTATGACCAGAAAAATTTCATCGTTTTTCATCGTTTGAATACATAATTAAAGACCAAGGGTAACGAACTGCTATTTCACTTACAACCCTCTTAACTTTCTTCTTTTCCGATGTATTTTCATAAAACAATAAAATCACTTTACCTCCTCGACTCCTTTTCATCTTCTGATATACTGTCTTAGGTGAATTAACAAGATCAAAAACAACTATTAAATCTGTTTGCGGAATATCAATATCCCGTTCTCCTATGGGAGATAGAATAAGTGCTGATTTCTCTTTTGATTTCTTAAAAGAATCAATAATCTCATTTTTATTTTTTATTTTTCCCGTAACTTTGAATGTAGTTATACCTTGCTTTCCTAGAAGGGCAGTTAGAGAATCTACTGTAGATAGAAATGAACAAAGTATAGTGGTTTTCTGAGTTTGTTTTACTAAATTTATTACTTCTGCTTCCTTTCCACTTATTTTGGGGAGATTTCTGAGGATGCTTTCATCAATACCATATCGAAGAAGATAGTTACTATAAGTATTCGCAGGCATCGAATACACATATTTTCTTAAAAGAAGAAGACGATTAAATTTCTCAATTAGTTCGGTTTCGACTGACAATAATGGTAATCTTTGGTAAAACTCTCTCTCTAGTTGGTGAAAATCTTTTGGTGATGTTTCTTTTACTTCTTGGATTATCTCATTTTTAAGATTTTCAATTTGTTCTGTTAGCATTTGTATAATTTCAGCAGTTTTTTCATCAATAACAGGATGTATAGTAACCTCTGTATGTCTTATATACTCTTTTAAATCAGTATCACTAAAATCCTCTATTGTGATAATGGCGCTTTTTGGAATAAAATCTATCAAAGTTTTTAATTCATTCCGTAAGAGAAGTTGATTTTCATCCAGAACAAGATGATCGTCTCGCAATGTCCCACTCATACCAATGAACACTTTGTCATTCATCTGTTGGATAATTTTGTTCCATGGAACGCATAATACTCTTCGATGAGAAACACGACGAATTATTTGATCTACTTCATTTATTATACATATTTCAATTTCATCAGTCAATTCAGGAAATTTCTGGAGCGTATTAGAAAAAACTGTAGGAAGTGTTAAGATAACTCTATTATTTGCAATAATATATTTTCTATATGATGCATTAGATCCGCTCTTAATAGCTGCAAGTCCCTCTACTCCACCATATTCTTCTTTCAAATATTGGATTGTTTCTTCTAGAGATGAATGTGTTTGAAGAAAAACTACTACCTTCTTTTCCTTAAAAATCTCAGTAAGAAGACGATAAACCAAAACGCGTTTTCCCATACCACAATCAAGCTCAAGAATAACGTTATTTTTTGTGCACACTAATTCAGAGATTTTTTCAACAATGTAGTCTTGATATTCTCGTGTTTCGATGGACAAACTCTATCACTTGCTATTTCTGATATTAGTATTTAAAGAGGTAGTGAAAAATCAAAACAAAAATTATTCACAAATTGCTTTCTATCTTTGTTTTTACTGATTCTACCAGCATAATGGATTGATCTGTTTCAATATGGAGATTTAATCCAATAGGTGATATGCTGATACCCTTTTTATCACATACGGACCATGTATCAGTATATTCTGGAAAAGTTCTCTTCTTCTCTCCCCAAAGCCAAAGGTATGGAACTCCTCTAGGATCCTTTTTCTCAACCATATAATTATCATATTTGTACAAAATAGGTTTGGTGATATAAATTTCCGTTTTATCATTAATTTCAGTAGGATAATTCACGTTCAGAAAAGCTAATCCTTTTGGCCAATCCATCTTAAGAATAAAATCCACGATAATCTGAGAAATCTGAGCCATTTTTTCAAAATCTATACCTGTTTGAGTAAGTTGAATATCTTCTGCAACATCAGCAGAAAAAGCAATAGCAGGTACATCATTAAAAGCTGCTTCAAAAGCAGCAGCACATGTACCACTTGTTAATATTGAGTGAATCGAAGAATTATCTCCATAGTTTATACCACTCACAACAATGTTTGGTTTTTTATTTAAGATATGAAAACCAACATGAACATTATCCGCTGGTGAACCAGTAGTACTGTATCCAGTATCGCCGTCTTCAAAAGTAACAGGAAAGAAACGAAGAGGTTTATGGAATGTCAAAGCCTTAGATACTGCAGAACTTGGTTCAGCAGGAGCTACACAAATTACTTTCGATGTTTTATTCAGGTACTTTCGAAGAGACATTAAGCCTTCGGATTTTATACCATCATCATTGGTTAGTAAAATCAAATTGCTTTTCACAATTTAGTAGATTTTTGTTCTTTGTTAAACTTTATCTTCGCAAAGAAAAACATAAAACACAATGTTAAAATTATTAGCTTAGTTTGAAAAATCCATAGGTGTAACATTAATGACTGAAAAATATGTTTACAAATTCTTTAACAAGGAAATATGTGAAGGGAGTGCAGATTTGAAAGATTTGCTAGGTGGAAAAGGTGCAAATCTAGCTGAAATGACGTCTATAGGCTTACCTGTTCCACCAGGTTTTGTAATCTCAACAAATGCATGCCTTCATTTTCTAGAAAAAAATGAAACTTACCCAGAAGGTTTGAAGGAAGAAATAGATGAGGTGTTAGTTTCATTAGAAGATTTTATTGGTAAGAAATTAGGAGATAACGAAGATCCATTATTGGTTTCTGTTCGATCTGGTGCAAGAATATCCATGCCAGGTATGATGGATACAGTTTTGAATCTAGGGTTGAATGATGCTTCAGTAGAAGGATTAGCCAAAATTTCGAATGATCCAAGATTTGCTTATGATTCTTATAGAAGATTTTTCTACATGTATGCTGATGTAGTTAAGGGTGTCAGTAAAGAATATTTTGAGAAAGAATTAGAAAAACTGAAAGAAGAATTACAGATAGAATCAGATACTGAAATACCAGCTGCAGAACTAAAGAAATTAATCCTCAGGTATAAGGAAATCTATAAAGAACAACTAGGAGAAGATTTTCCACAAGATCCAAAAAAACAACTTGATGATGCAATTCGTGCAGTTTTTAGAAGCTGGAATACCAAAAGAGCAGTAGATTATAGGAATCACCAAGGAATACCCCATGATTTAGGCACTGCCGTGAATATTGTAACTATGGTTTACGGAAATTTAGGTGAAACTTCTGCTACAGGTGTAGCATTTACACGCGATCCTTCAGATGGTGAGAAAAAACTGTATGGTGAATATCTTATAAATGCTCAAGGGGAAGACGTTGTTGCAGGAATTCGTACTCCTGAACCAATTGATAATCTAAAGGAAGATATGCCTGAGTCATTTAATCAATTAATTGAAATCTCAGAAATATTAGAAAAAAGATACAGAGATATGCAAGACATGGAGTTTACGATTCAACAAGGAAAACTCTATATGCTTCAAACTAGAAGCGGAAAAAGGACCGGTATCGCTGCAGGACAGATTGCATACGATATGTTTAATGAAGGTTTTATCACAAAGGAGGAAGCAATTCTAAGAATTGAACCAAGTGATGTAGAAAATGCACTTTTTCCATCTGTTGATTGGAGCAAAATAGATCCTAATGCTCAAATTAGTCAAATCAAAGAAAGATTAAAAGAAAAATACCTAGGTTCAGGTTTAGCAGCTGGAGCAGCAGCTGCAACAGGTATAGCAATTTTTGATGCAGATACAGCGAAAGAGCAAGCTGATAAACACACAGATGTAATATTGGTAAGAGTAGAAACCACACCTGAAGATTTCCATGGGATGGCTGCAAGCAAAGGCATTCTTACAATGAAGGGTGGTCTTACTAGCCATGCAGCTATTGTAGCTCGTCAAATTGGTAAAGCGTGCATAGTAGGAAGTGAAAAGGGAGGAATTTCTATTGATGTAGAAAAACGAGAACTGACTGCTAATGGTCAGATAGTTAAGGAAGGTGAGTGGATAACAATTAATGGAGAAGATGGATCAATTTATGCAGAAAAACTACCCACAAAACCTGCTCAGTTACCTTCATCAATGACTATTCTACTTGAATGGTGTGATGAAGTTGCAAAACTTGGAGTAAAAGCTAATGCAGATAAACCAGACCAATTCAAAAAAGCATTAGAGTTTGGAGCAAAAGGAATAGGCCTTTGTCGAACTGAACATATGTTTTTTGATAACCTAGATCTTGTAAGAGGAATGATACTTGCGAAGAATGATGAAGAGAGAAAGCATTTCGTAAATCAACTAGAGCCAATACAACAAACAGATTTTGAAGGTCTTTTTGAAGAAGCAAAAGGACTTCCTGTTATAATTCGTTTAATTGACCCACCTCTACATGAGTTTTTGCCAAGTGAAGAAGAACTTTTGGTTGAGATTTATGAGGCAAAACTTGAGGGAAAGAAAGATGAAGAACTTAGTGAACAATACAATCTATTAGATGTAGTACGAGATATGAAAGAACAGAATCCAATGTTAGGACTTAGAGGATGTAGACTAGGAATAACTATGCCAGTTGTAACAGAAATGCAAGCTAGAGCAATTTTCAGCGCCGCTGCTAAAATATTGAAAAAAAATATAGATGTTTATCCAGAAGTTATGGTACCACTTATTGGTTTTGCTAAGGAATTCCAAAATCAAAAGAAAATCATTGATCGAATTGCAGAAGAAGTAATGCAAAACGAAGGAATTGAATTTAAATACCTAGTAGGAACAATGATTGAAGTACCTAGGGCAGCTTTAACAAGTGCTGAAGTGGCTAGCGGTGAAAATGGCGCAGAATTTTATAGTTTCGGCACAAACGATCTTCATCAAATGACACTTGGATTTAGCAGAGATGATGCAGGACCATTTATTGCACAATATCTGGAAAAGGGGATAATAGACCACGATCCTTTTGTTTCTATTGAAGAAACTGGTGTAGGTCGACTAATGAAAATGTGTGTGGATGAAGGAAAAGAAGCAAGACCAGACCTTGAGACAGGTATATGCGGTGAACAAGGGGGAGATCCTCAATCCATTGATTTCTGTTATAGAATAGGTTTAGATTATGTCTCTTGTAGTCCATTCCGTGTTCCCATAGCTCGTCTTGCTGCTGCACAAGCAACCTTAAGAAATAAATAGAGGAGAAAAACTCTTTTTCTTTCTTCTCTTTTTACATGATTTTTTAATTAATTATCAAAGCGTAACTATTTTGTCTATACTATCTAAGAAGAATCCAACATCTTCTATAAATTCAAAAAGTAATCGCACTAAATCAGATTTCAAAGAAGTTCTATATAGTGCTATAAGCTCATCTAGCATTTGTATATTAGTCTTAGTATTAGCAAATTCTGTATATATTCCGATTAGATCTTTTTCTTGGAGGGCACTGAGTAGATTTTCTAAAATCTCGAAGATATAATATATTTTATTGTTTATAGTTCCTGATTCACTATAATCCTCAAGCATAACTTTAGTCGAAATTTCCTGAGCTTTAGAAGCGATGTCCTCATAAGCAATGTCTAACATTTCTATGACTAACTCGTCAATATACAAATCATCTGCTTGTTGTTCCATAGGGACCTCAGTCACATCTAGTTCTTTTGTTGTTGTTTTGATTTCTTCATCTAACCATTTTACAAAGGATGGTGTAATAATGGGCTTTCTATCGAGCAGCTTATCAGCTGAAGTAAACTCTTCTTTCTTAGGTTTCGGTTGGAAGTATTGCTCTTTTATTTCAGAATGAGCTGTATATTCAGGATAATTTTCATAAACATATTCGACGATTTGTCTTGTGCTGTAATTCTTAAAATCATAACACAGATCTTGTATTACTTGATCGTAAATTTCCCCAAAATCATTTTCTAGAATATATTGTTCGCCATATTCAGTTATTTGGTAACGATGTAAAAACTCCCCTCCAGGTTTTTCTACTTCCTCATGCTCAACATAACCGTAATCGATTAAATGTTGGATGTCCTCTTGAATTGTTTGGCAATAAGGTCCAAATTTGAAAGGAATAAAATCATAGCCACTATTAATGTGGTAGTTCTTTTCTAGTAAAAAGACAAGTTTTTGAAACTGCACTCTCCCATTAACGTATCCCATATGCTTTAGCAAGAGTAGAAGCGTAGCG
>JAEOTG010000393.1 GCA_016839985.1 Candidatus Heimdallarchaeota archaeon
AATCTGTTAGATTAGAAAAAATTGCTTTAAATATAGCGATAAACTCTATCTGGCGGGCTCGGTGGGATTTGAACCCACGACCATCAGGTTAAAAGCCTGCTGCTCCGCCTAGCTGAGCTACGAGCCCCGTGAAAAAAGAAAACATGTAATTTTCTTCGTTCATCTCTCTATCCTTCTTTTAATAAAACTTTCGTTTTCCATCTATTTATTTCTAAAAACTAGACTATAACTATGATCATATCCATAACCATAAATTCCATTCTCTTTTTCTGAATCATCATTTTCCCAATTGATTATTATCTCTCCTTCAAAGTGAAAAACCTCTGAAACTATTTTTCCTATATCCCACGCTAGTGTCGTTACTTCCCCATTTCTTTTTAAATTCGATACTTCAATCACAATATATGATTCTGGTTTCATAATTTCTTTAACATTTGAGTAGATCTTTCGTGTGTCTTCTAAATATTGCTCGTAATTTCCTTCGGTTTTGCATGCAGTATAAGGATTTTCTGTATCATCCTTGTTCATATATGCAGGAGATGATAAACAAAAATCACATTTCGGGAGTTTGTATTCAAGAAGCTTAAGTGCATCACCATGTATAATATTATTTTTATTTTTTACATGTTCTTTGATGTAGAGATATCTATCTTTCAAATATTCTATTCCATAAGGAATCCTTCCCATTTCTTCTGCTACAAAGAAAGTTGTTCCTAATCCTACAAAGATATCTAACACTATGTCTCCTCTTCTTGTGTATTTATCAAGAAAAAATTCAACAAAATTTTCTGAAAAACGATTATCATCTTTCCTAAATTTAGCTGGGATCTGTCTTCTGTGAACATGAGGTAAAGTAATAAGAGTTCTCATTTTAAGGACGTTTTACTTTTCAGTAATAAGAGTTATTCACTAAAAAACTTAGATAAACCCTATTTTTTCAGTATTGGTTAGAATTACTCCTCTTCTTGTTCCAGGTGCATTAATTAGATGCCAAACTGTGTATTGTTCCTCATAAGGGTATGTTGAAGATATCCCATCAACTGGAACTATTATCCCAAACTTTCTTGCAGCTGCCCCTGTAGCTGTATGCAACACTGCGCCATTAGCTGAAGTTCCAACAATAACAACTGTTTTAATTTTGTTTTCTTTCAAAATGTCTTCAAGATTTGTTTTGTAAAACTTATCTACACCAGCTTTAATTATCGTTTCCTCTCTTTTTGGTAGTATTTCTCTTCTTATATCAGCTTTCGATGCAGCACTTGTTAAGCTGAAAATTACTAGCATACCACTCTTCCTTGATTTCTCTATCAACATTTGAATATTGTGAAGAGTTTTTAGACATCTTGGTCTTCTTTCCTCATTGCAGTTTTGATTCTGAATATCTAACACAAGAAGTGCTGTTTCTCGTAGTTTCAGTTTAACTTCCTCTAGTTCTGGAGGTGCAGGAATTCTAACTCTTTCCCATTCTTCAATGATAGTCTGTTCAGATGTCATAGAATTGTATTACCTTGGCAATATAAATTTGTATCCCAAAAAACAAGTGTTACTTAAACTCATTATGTCTTAATGAAAAGCTTAAGTATAGTTACTCATTTATGTTAATTATCTAAATCTTGGTGTGCTAAATGGCAATCTTTAATCTTACAAATCATGAGGGTCTTCTTATATATTTAGCACAAAATCGTGCAATTGAAAAAGAGATAGAAGTTACTACTACACAAGTTGCTAAAGTCTTTTCTATCTCTCAACAAACAGCTTCGAGGTTTTTACTAGATTTAGACAAAAAAGGAATCATAACATGGAAATCCTCACCCAAAGGATCTCTTGTGCAAATAACTCCAGAAGGAGTAGAAATATTATACAAACTTCGTTTTGAGTTAGAAAGAGCAATTCATCCTGACCTTACAACAATAAGGATTAGAGGAACAGTTTTTTCTGGATTAGGACAGGGAAAATATTACATGTCCCGCAATTCATACTTGAGAGAATTTGCAGATAAACTTGGTTTTAAACCATATCTCGGAACATTAAATCTACGAATTCATCCTAATGATACCGATAGATTAGATCTTATTAGGGGTTCATGGCCAATAATTATTCCTGGTTTTGAAGAAGATGAAAGACGTTTTGGTGACGTACTATGTTATACATTAGAGATACCTAAATTATCTGCAAAAGTCGCAGGGATTATACCTAGACGAACTCATTATGGATCCAACATTCTGGAATTAATAAGTGATGTTTATCTAAGAGATGCTTTAGATTTAAAAGATGGTGATGAAGTTATAGTGGAATACAATTTTGGCAAAGTAAAGGATCTGATAATAAATGACTAGTACTCTAGAAAAACTTCTTTTGAAAACCATTTACACCTGCTTGCTAAACAATACTCCTTCTACTTTTTCTGCACTATCAAGATTACTTGAATTATCTGGAGATATCATAAAGCCTTGCATGGAGAACTTAATTAAAGAAGGTTCTGTAAAATTAGACTCTAATGATGTTTATTACTTAACCAGTTTTGGAAGGAAGCAACTTATAATTGTAATGACAGGAGGGACATTTGATCTTATTCATTCAGGTCATCTTTTTACCTTTCAACAAGCAAAATATCTTGGAGATGTACTAGTTGTGGTAGTTGCTACTGATAAAACTGTAGAGAAGATGAAAAATCATCCTCCAGCTAACACTCAGAAAGAAAGAGCTGAAGTAATAAGTCACATAAAAGAAGTTGATGCAGTCGTTCTAGGCAGTGAAAAGGATTTTATCGAACCTTTGGATTTGATTAAACCTGACATAATTGCCTTAGGTTATGATCAATATCATCAAGAAGAAAAATTACATAAAACACTTGTTTCCAGAGGTCATGCACACGTGAAATTAATACGTTTAAAGGAGCATATATTGGGTAGATCAACATCTAAAATTATGCAAGATATAATCAAACATAGTTATAGAAATCAGAAAGATAAATAATCCATTAAGAAAGTCTATTTTTAGCATGTTCATTCAGAACAGAGATTCACTTATAGATTTAGCAAGGAATGCTAGAGAGAAAAACATTATTTCAATGTTAGTTGATTTAGTTGATACTTCTCTTGAAATAGCTCAACCAGCTCAATTATTGACTTCTTGCATTTTTTTTGAGGAAGAATTTATGCAACTAGAAGATAAAAAAATTAATTTCACCTCCTATGAAGAAATTTACATTATAGCTTTTGGAAAAGCTTCTCAAAATATGGCAGAATGGTTTCTAAGGCATTCTACCATGTCTTTTTCTCGTATTATCCTTGTATCACCATATGAAAAAAATAATTTCTTTTCATTAAGAACTGATTGTACTTTCTACAAAACTAGACATCCAGTACCTGATACTGCAAGTATTGAAGCTGCTGAACATGTTATTTCTTTAATCAAATCTTTAAGTAGTAATGATCTTTGTATTTTTCTGATTTCAGGAGGTGGAAGTTCTCTTTTTGAGGTTCCTGATTTCAATTTAACTTTAACTAGTTATGTATCATTAATAGATAAACTACTCAAAAGTGGTGCAACAGTAAGTGAGCTCAATATAATTCGAAAACACTTTTCTAAAATAAAGGGTGGAAAGCTAGTAACCCAAACGGAAGCTAATATCATCTCATTAATTATTTCTGACGTTATAGGAGACGATCCCTCAATAATAGCATCGGGTCCCACTGTACCTGATAAATCAACCTGGGAAAATTGTTTACAGATATTCAAGAAATATGAAATGTATGATGATTTACCTAATGAAATAGTCTCAATCATAGAAAACGGTTTGAAAAAGAAAATACCAGATACTCCTTCTGATGAAAAACTGTTTTTACATGTTCAGAATTTTATAGTTGGGAACAACTCCAAAGTTCTTAGCAGTATAAAGGATATATTAAGTAAAGATTATTGCGTTGAAATTCTAGATTATCAAATTCAAGGTGAAGCTAAAGAAACAGGAAGGATGTTAGCAAACTTAGCATTTAGGAAATTCAAAGAAAAGGTTAACTGTAAATCTTCATTCTGTTTTATTCTCTTTGGTGGGGAAACTACTGTTAGACTTTCTCCACAAAGTGGTGTTGGAGGACGGAACCAAGAGTTAGCTTTAGAGTTTGCTTTACAAAATCAAGATGAATATCCTGTTTATTTAGCATCTTTTGGGACTGATGGAATTGATGGTAATTCTTCATTTGCGGGAGCTATTTGTGATAAAAACACAATTCAGGAAATACTGAGGACAAAACTAAAGCTTGAAGACTTTCAATTGAACAACGACATGACT
>JAEOTG010000394.1 GCA_016839985.1 Candidatus Heimdallarchaeota archaeon
ACATAACGCTTGAATTCTTAGGAGAAATTTCTGAAGATCAAGTCAAAGATGTAGAGAAGATTCTAGATACAATAGAATTTTCAACGTTAAAGCTGGAAATAAAAGAACCAAATGTTTTGCCTAATGAGAATTACATAAAAGTTGTTTATTGTGAGTTAGAAGGAGATACTGAACTATTAAAGCAAATTCAAACAGAAATAAGGTTAAAACTTAAAGAAAAAGGTTTCAGAGTTGATAAAAGACCTTTTAAACCTCATCTTACTATCGCAAGAGTTAAATCTAAAAAAAATAGAGAAGAACTAATTGAAGTAATTAAAGAACTATCTGTATTTCAATGTGGAATTCAAGAAATAATGTCTTTAAAACTGAAAAAATCTGTACTAAAAACTGAAGGACCTGAATACTCTACTCTTCATGAAGTTAAAGCATCATTAAAAGGTGATTAAATGGGAGAAACTAATACAGCAGACGAAAAGGAAAAGCACGAAATAATTGAAAATCAAGTGCTAGAAGTGATTCAAGTACAATGGGAACAACATGAAGAAACAAGAGAAATTTTGTCTATTTTGAGAGAAAAAATACAGATGGATTTAAATGCCTTAGGATATATTGGAAGAGTTGAAACCCAAGGTTCTTTTGCAAGAAAAACATATTTGTCAGAAGATGAAACCTTTGATTTACTTCTGATATTACAAAGGGAAGATAAAGCAAATGTTCACCAAATATTAGATGCGCTTGTTAAAAGGTTGAAAAACGATAGAATTCGAAAACAACCAATAGTAATAGAGAAACACACAGGTAAAATCCCATATTTAAGAATCTTAGGTGGGGGAGAGCTAATCAATGTGTTTGTAGGCTTTGAAATTTCTCCTGGAGAGGAAACAATATCTATTTTTGATTTAATTCCAATGCATACTCAATATATTCTTACTCATATGAAAGAAGAAATGCGAAAAGAAGTCTTGCTCCTGAAGAAATTTGTTAAAGCAACTGGAGTTTATCGTAATGAGATAGGAGCTGTAGGATTCAACGGTTATCTTTGTGAATTATTAATCATCTTCTATGGTTCTTTCAGGAGAACAATTCAAGCAATAAGAGAATGGAAACCTCGTACAATTATTGATTTAAAAAGAAACCAAGAAAAAAATGAGGATGTAGATATTTTAACCACAGAAATGTTAGTTGGTTATTATCCTCTTTATGTACCTGATCCCTTGAATCCAAAGGATAATGCTGCTTCAAGTGTGTCTATAGATCAGTTTAACTCAATTACTGCAGCAACAAATTTATACTATCATCACCCAACAATAGATATTTTTGAAGATCAAATTTGTGAAGCTTCTGCTTTCGAAGATTTAGTTAGAAAAATTGTAAACTCTGGCAAAGAAGTAGTAGTTCTAGCTCTTAAAAGAGAATTTAAAGAAGCAGAAGTATGTTGGCAAAAAACATTGAGTATAAAATCAGCTTTTGAAGCAGAATTACATAATAATAATTACATCTTAGAGAGGACTAAACCTTTTGTGTGTGATGAATATTTTGGTATTTTTATCAGTTTAATGAATGTAAATCCAAGAATAGCTCTTCGCAAAGAAGGTCCAAAAATAACTTCAGGTGATTCAATTAAATTCTTAAGAAGATACACAAAGCACGCAGATGTAGTAGCAGGACCTTTTATTGATGATGAAAAATGGGTAATACATTTCACAAAGAAAGGTCAGAATATTTATGATTTCTTGCAGAATTTAGTAAAGAAAAATACATTTGTACTGAATGTGGATTCTTTTCTTAAAGTAGAAATTAAGGAAAAAATGTTGGTTCTTGGAGTAGATGGAGAACTTAGCAATATCTATGAAACTGATTCATCTTTCGCTGAAAGCTTCTTCTTATTCATAGAGCGAAAACCATTGTGGATATGTAATCTTAAAGAAACAGAAGTTAGTTAAAAAAAGAAAAAGAAATGAAGTTATTTCTTTCCTCATAGATGAGAATTTTTCTTTTTTCTATAGTGTTTACAAAGAATAACTACAAGAGCAATTGAAGAAACAAACATTATCAATTCATATTTTGTTCTTTCAAGATTTTCATTCAGTGGATAAAGATCTTTAGATTCAACATCACCATCGATAGGATAAGGTTTCTTTGAATCCCAATCATTCCAATTGTTCCCTTCTTGAATTGTCGAGTCATACCATGTATTATTTATTCCTGCATCATAGGCTTGGGAAGTACCTCCTAGATTATTGTCTATGAAAATGTTGTGGTGAATGATGTTGTTCGCAGAATTTGAATCTAAGAAAATCCCATACTCATTATTTTCTTGTAAAAGATTGTAAGTAAAAAGACTAGAATTAGATTTTTCTGATCCAATCCCCAACTTATTGTTTTTGAGAGTGTTTTTAGTCAAAATAGTATTAGAGGAAGAAACCAGTTCGATACCATACTCGTCATTGTAACTACAAGTGTTATTCGTCAATGTTGCATCAGAAAAAGAAATTATTCTGAAACCATAACCATTGTAGTTACAAGTATTATTCATCAAGGTTGCACCGGAGGAAGAATGCAGTCTGATACCATGAATAAGGTTGTTACTACACGTATTATCCGTTAGTGTCGCATCTGAGGAATAAAACAGTTTGATACCATACCATTTGTTGCTACATGTATTACCCGTTAATGTCGCGCCAGAGGAATAAAACAGTTGGATACCATTCAAGCTGTTACAGGTATTATTCATCAATGTCGCACCAGAGGAATTCTCCAGTCTGATACCATAATCTTGGTTGTTATTACAAGTATTATCCGTTAATGTTGCACTAGAACAATTATCCAGTAGGATACTATACCAATTGTTACTACAGTTATTATCTGTTAATATCGCATCAGAGGAAGAATACAGTTCGATAGCATAAACATTGCCAAAACAAGTATTATTCGTCAATACTGCACCAGAGGAAGAATCCAGTATGATACCACACAAGTTGTCGCTACAGTTATTATCCGTTAATGTCACACCTGAGGAAGATTCTAGTTTGATACCATTATTTTGGTCGTCACTACAAGTATTATTCGTCAATATCGCACCAGAAGAGTAAGACAGATGAATCCCATACCCTTTGTTGGATCTAACAATGTTGTTTATGATTGAAGTTGTTCCTTCAGCAATATGAGAAATATAGATACCATAACCTGATCCTTCAAGATAACAATTATTAATAACAAAGTGCTTAGTTGTACCATTGATATATATACTTCTTTCACTTGTTGTAGTAATATTGTAATTCTCTATAATATAAGGCTCTTCTTCAGTTCCAAGACCAAGAAAGCTATAATCTGTGAAATTATCATCATTTATAATTTCAATAGGTCCATGTATAGTTAGAGCTGATATTGTGAGTTCTTTTATTCTAGTTTCATCATCGATAGAATAGATTAGAGAGATAGTTATTGTAAAAGCAAAGAAGATTATTCCGACTACAAATATTCCAGATATTATTTTTTTTATCATTTTTTCACCTTATTAAAGTATTATTACTATAATGGCTACTTAAATGTGTGTCTTTTAGTATTTAAGTATTCTGTATTAATACAAAAAGTTTAAAATATCCTGTGAGAGTACTACTATGTGCAAAAATAATGCCTGAAGTAAAGAGTAAACGTGGAAGACCCAGAAAGTACCCTAAGGAAGAAACATATGCTAGACAAAAAGCATACTATGAACGTAAAAAGAAGAAAATGAAAGAATTAGAAGCAAAAGTGAAAGCACTTCAAAAAGGTAGAGATCTATCCCCAGAGCAGAAAAAATTACTTCAAGATCTGGATTTACAAGAATATGAATCTATTAGTTGGACTAAGATTACACCGAATGAAATAGCTTTAATGGGTTCGCAAGAATTGGAAACAACAATTGAAGAGTTTAAGAAAATTGCAGATAATAACACCCAACTGCGATTTTATATTCTCAATCTTATAATAAAAACAATTAACTTAGACTATTTACATTCTTTAGAAGATTTATCTACAAAAGATCTTTTGAAAATACTGAAAGAAGATGTTAATAGTATCCTTGATGCAGGATACGAATCAATTCAACAACAGATGCTTCTTTATCTTATGGAAGCAGAATTAACAAGCAGAGAAAGATCCTCCACTAGAGAGAAGAAACTAGATATTTTTGAAGCAAAAGTAGAGGAATTAGAAAGAGAAGCAAAAGTGGAAGAAAAAGAAATTAAAAAGATTGAAAAATTTACAGAGCAGTAATATTTCTCCTTTCCTAATAACGTTTAATAATAGTAAGAGAATCTTTATTTTGAATGCTTGGTGATAACAATTCTACTTTACTTGAAATTGAAGAATTACTAAGACACATGAAAGTAGATGAAGTTACAACTAAGCTTGCAGAATTTGAAAAACAGGATAACATTACAAAAGAAGAATCTCATAGAGCTAAATTGCTTAGAATTAAATTGTTATTTGATACCAATAAATGGGGAGAAGGTTTAGACACCTTAGAACAAATCTTGTTAGAATGCGAAGAAACAGAAAATAAGCTAATTTGGCTTGATGCTTTGTTTTTAAAGAGTATATATTTCACTGAACTTGGGTTTCATGATGAAGGAATCAAAAACTCTGAAAGAGGTCTAGATTTAATTAAAGAGCTCAAAACTTCTGATGATGTATTTATCTTAAGAGAA
>JAEOTG010000395.1 GCA_016839985.1 Candidatus Heimdallarchaeota archaeon
AGAATTCGTGAGTGGTATGGAATACATTTTCCTGAAATCTTAAAAGAAGTTCAAAGTCACCTCACATTATGTAAAATTATAAGTAATGTTGGTACTAGAGAGAATTTCACTGAAGAGAACATTAATAGTTTTGGTTTTTCTATTGAAAAAAGCAGAAGAATTGTTGATTTAGCTAAGAAGTCAATGGGAGCTAATTTTGAAGAAAAAGACTTGAAACCTCTTAAAGAGATGTCAAATAGAACCATTGAATTGTATGAAGAGCGTGATAAATTAGAATCCTGGATAGAGAGAGAGATAAGTGGAATTGCACCTAACATGTTAGCAATTGTTGGAGCACCAATTGCTGCAAGAATGATTTCATTAGCAGGAGGATTAAGAGAATTAGCACTAAAACCTGCAAGTACTATACAGCTATTAGGTGCAGAAAAAGCATTATTCCGTTCTCTAAAAACTGGTGCAAAACCTCCTAAACATGGTATTATCTATCAAATGCCTGAACTACATAGTTGTCCTTGGTGGCAAAGAGGAAATATATCTCGAGCCATTGCTGGAAGATTAACTATAGCTGCAAGAGTAGACTATTTCCAAGGAGATTTCATCGGAGATCAATTAAAAATAGAAGTTGACAGAAAAATAACTGAAATCAAAGAGAAATACAAAGAAGCTCCAGAAGGTAAGAAACCACCAATAGATAGATCTTATCCTTCTTCAAGACCTAAAGGACAGTATAGACAGAAAAAGGGTAAAAAACCCTATAGAGGTAAAAGGTGATTAAATGTCAGAAATTAAAAAACACGAATTTGATAAATTATTCTGGGTAACTACTAAAGATGGAAATGTCAGATTAGCAACAATAAATGCGAATCCAGGAAAAAAAGTATACACAGAGAGATTAGTAACACTAGGAGGAGTAGAGTATCGAACATTCGATCCATACAAAAGTAAGCTAGCTGCTTCAATTCTTAAAAAGATGAATGTGTTTCCTTTTAAGGAAAATAACAAAATCCTTTATCTTGGAGCTGCTTCAGGAACAACTGTTTCTCACATTTCTGACATAATAGGGGAAAAAGGATCTATTTCTGCTGTTGAGTTTTCTACAAGATCTTTAAGAGATCTAATAACTGTTGCAGAAACAAGAAAAAACATAATTCCAATTCATTCAGATGCTAGGTTTCCTGAAGGGTATAGTCTTATTGTTCCAAATGTTGATATTGTTTATGAGGATGTAGCGCAACCTTTTCAAGCTGAAATTCTTAATACAAATATAGAGGTATTTCTTAAGAAAGGAGGATATTTCTTCTTAGCAGTTAAAGCACGAAGTATTGATGTTACCAAAGAACCACAGGAAATTTACAAAAAAGTAAAAGAAGAACTAATTTCTTATGGATTGGAGATATTAGAAGTAATAGATCTGGAACCTTACGAAAAAGATCATGTGATGATTATAGGTAAAAAGTAAGTTAGAAGAATTTTTTTAGCTTTCTTTTATATCGCTATATTTTTTGACCCAGTTCTTAACCAAATCAAAGGCTTTTTTCATGTGATTTAATTCATCAATAGTAAAAGTAGGAATAGTTTGAGATGCAGGATGATCTTGATCTTCTTCTACAATCATAACAGCTCTTCTTTTAGTTAATGAAGCGATATCTTGCGTCATAGAAATTCTATTCAACGTTCTTTGGCTTTGATCTTCATCAACACACACTAAGACATTGAGTCCACTATGCATAGATTGACTTTTATGTTCTCCAAATGCATCAAAAGGAGATATTCTAGTCCAGAATTGAGAAAGAAATCCTAAATCCTTGAGTATAGAAGATATTTCTTTTTTGAAAGTGGAACGATTGTCAAGTGAATCAGCTGGTCGTATTTCTTTTTCTATATCAATGTTGAAAATCTTTATTCCTTCTAGAATCGGAGTTTGTAAAACTTCTTCTAAATCAGCAGCTGTTTTAGGTGGTGGATTAATAGAGTGTTCATACTCATAAATTGTTCTTCTCGATACTCCAACAAGATGTGCTAAATCAGCATAACTTAGGTTCTTTTCTATTCTTGCCTGTCGTAGCAATTTACGGTTAATTTGAACAAAATACCCTCCTCTACTACAATATACAATAGGAGGGGCCCCATGGGATATCAAGTTGATAAATGTTTCAATACTTACTACGGGGATATCATGCCTAAGAAGAACTAAGCCATCCTCAATTTGACTAAATCTTCTACCTCTTTCTCCAATAATCAATGGAGAAGCATTCAAGAAACTTGCAATATTTTTCAGTTCGAAAGAATTATCTCTGTTGAAATTATCTATATTAGGTTCAATTTTTATAATTATCAATTGTTCTCTGCTTCTTGCTATAATATCAAAACAAGCTTTGCTACCTTTGGATAATTTGAATATACTATATCCAGCATTCTCTAGTGTATTCTCAATTTTTTCCATGAGAAAAGAACGATTCACTTGAGACATAGAGAACACCTGTTAATCTTAATTCAATGCTAAAGCATACAAATATAAAAGTAACTTTCTTTCCAGAAATTAGTTTTTACTAGATTGCTTTGGACATATAAGGTCCATCAAGCTTATACCCTAATTTTCTATAGTATTCTCTTACTCCTACTCCAGAAATAACTGATATTTTTGTAAATCCTTTTTCTATACCTATTACTTCTGCTTCGCTAAGAAGCATTTTCCCATATCCTTTATGTTGCCATTGATAAGCTCCTTGACTAACAGAATCTATCGCAATTGATTCTCCATATACATGTAATTCTCTTACAAGGATAGTGGGGCTTTCTTCAAACTCTGGTCTAATTATATTATCACTAATTTCTCTTAAACGTAAAAATCCAATTAAAACATCATTAGTTACATCTTCATAAGAAATAAAATGCTCAACACCATTGCTTGCAGTATAGCTTCGTTGGATTAAATGAATTGAATCAGAATCGATGTTTCCTTTGTTTTTGTAAAGAAAATGACCAATCTCCCTACATCTTATGCATCTACATGACTTATTTTTTTCTCTCAATATTCTTTGTATATCTAAACGTAAATCACTCTTATTTGGTCCTGCAGCTATTTGATGAGCTGGAATATCCCTTAACACTCTTTTTATTCTGATATATGGTGGAACAGACTCCTTGATTTTTGCAATTAATTTAGCAGCTGTTTCATTTGTTAGAGGTTCATATTTTTCTGCTTTGTAATCTTCATAAAGCTGAGTTCCAGGTACAACCATTGTAGGGTATATCTTTATCTCATCTGGACGGAAACTACTGTTATTAAATAAAACATGAAATGATTCTAAATCCTTTTCGATGGAAGATCCAGGAAGTCCAGGCATCATATGAGCTGTTAATTTTAAACCTGAATCCTTCGTGAATTGAAAAGCATCAACTGTTTCTTTTACTCCATGACCTCTTTTCATTTTTTTGTAGATATCATCAAAAACTGTTTGCACACCTAGTTCTAATCTTGTAACGCCATAGTCAATTAGATGGTTGATTTTTTCAGGATAAACTTGATCTGGTCTTGTCTCTGCAGTTAAACCAACACACCTGTGATTTGCTGTTTCATTTAGTTTATGAGCGTCTTTAATATTTTTTGATTCTTTTTCATTTAATGCATCAAATATTCTTTGTATAAACCAATGTTGGTACTCAAGAGGTTGATTAGTAAAAGTCCCACCCATAATAATTCCATCAATTTTTTCTGTTGAATGCCCAATTGCTTCTAGTTGTTTCAATCTGTCTTGAACTTGAAGATAAGGATCATAATCATTCCTTATACCTCTCATAGTTGTAGGTTCATAACCCGTATAACTTTGAGGTTTGTCAACTTCAGGTCCTCCAGGACACATTATACATTGTCCATGAGGACATTCCCATGGGTGAGTCATTACTGCTACAATTGCAACCCCAGATAAGGTTCGAACA
>JAEOTG010000396.1 GCA_016839985.1 Candidatus Heimdallarchaeota archaeon
ATACCGTTTTTAGGAAAATACTTGCAGAAGCTGTAAGCTCTTTCTCCTCCTGGATGTGTTTCAGGAGGAAAAAAGTATGTAATTAGTAAAATTTTCATTTGTTTTCCTTCAACTCTTTTATTAAATAGTAACATTAGTCATTTTATATTTTTCTTCTACAAACTTAATATAAGACTTGAAATTATCTAAACTTGTGAAACAAGAACCAGCTGAAATTATCGAAGCTAAATACTTCACCCTTCCTTTCTCTCTGTTATTGGAGAAATATCCATTGCTTAATTCATTGTTAATTTCAGTAGATCCACCTAAATTCGATTTGGGTGATCCTTATGTTCTTTCACTTTTAAACAAGTATTTGTACAAAGAAGTCGTTGGTTTGGATATATCCATTCCTCAAAATCACCTTATTCCTTCCCTTGGTATAAGATATGCTTATTGTGAGTACATGAATTCCCTGTTAAAATCTAATTATCATCTTATTGAAATAGGTACTGGAGCTAGTGCTGCTATTTCAATGATTTTAGCAAAACTGTACAAGAGAAATGTTTTCGCTACTGAAATAGATAAAGAATCATATCAATCAGCTAAAACAAATATAGAAAATAATCAACTACAAAATTCCGTAAAAATGATTCAATCAAAAGGAGAAATCATTCAGGATTTAATACCTGATGGTAGATATTCAGGACTATTATGTTTTCCACCAATCTATAGAGATGATTTAACAATTCTTAGTAAAAAAAGAGGTTGGAAAGGAACAGAATTTGAGTTAATTGGGGGGGGAAAGAAAGGAATGGATTTTTCTTTAAAATTGTTAGATGAAGCTCTAGAACACAGAAATGTCAAAATAGACATACTTTCTCTTATGATTTTGAATAAAAATCAGTTGAGTCTAATTTAAAAAAAATTTCTAAAAGACAGAGAATCATACTTTATTCAGATCAATGCAGGAACAAGAAAGAGATATGTGATAATTGTAGAAAACAAATAACCTATTTTTTTTTCATTTCAGTTCCATGAAAAATAAAAAGTACTGTTAGCGTAATTAGAATAGCATAAAAAATAGCAACATAGCACCATGCAAGAATTGGGTAAATAGGAGATCTAAATATTCCGTTAACAAGATAGTTCGCAATTAATCCATAAAAAGAACCTATTATGAACATCGAAATGCTTATCCACTTAATCAATCCTTTTTCAAAAAAAGCAACAAAAATAAAAGGAAAAATTAGTACAATATATGAGAGCTGGAATTTTTGATACAATAGTAAATAAGTTAACAACAAAACAGCAGTTTGGTGATATACCCATTTATCTCTTCTAATGAATAAAACTAAACCAACTAAACACACTATTGTTGCAGTTAAAACCTGAAATAAGATAGTATGCTGCTCTAGATCAATTGTGAAATAGCTCTGTATTATTGTTAAGATTCCTTGATTACCAGGAGCTTGTATTGGATCTCTTAGAAACAAGAAAAATGTATCAGGAGCAACTAGATAAAAAGGTAAAATCGAGGATGTGATAATTATAAAAAATATCAAAGTTTGGATTATTCTTTCTTTCCAAGTCTTACTATATATCCAGATTATAGGTGCTATAAAAACAGGGAAATATTTTAATCCTACACCTAATCCAATAAAGAATGTTCCTAATGTTTTATTTCCTCTTTCATACAGATAAATTGGTAAAAGAATCAATAAAGGTAAAATACATTCATCTGATCCCCAAAAAGTAACTAAATTCAAGAAAAAAGGATTTATGCTGTAAATTAATGCTATAGGAAAAGCATACTTATTTTTCTTTTTTAATTCTAATCTATATAGAATTACAGCTGAGAGGATTATTGCAAGAACAAAAAATATTCTGAAAACATAAGATGATAACATCATACTGCTCGAATTCTCAAAATTTGCATAGTTCACGAAAGCGCTAGAAAAATCGTTTGTTCCAATCATGGAGATTAAAATTAATGGACTCCATAGATAAGGACTCAAAGGTGCAGCATCAGTAAAGATATCCTTGAAAGGAATTAATCCAAATAGAATTCCTTTACCTCTATTGTAAAGAACAACTTGATCTGCTATAATAATTCCAAAATCAGGATTTATATAATGGACATAAACAAAATGAACTATTAAGACTATAAGATAGACCATTATTGGTATCAAAATCAACCAAGTTTCTTTTCTAACAAGAAGTACTTTTTTTTCTTCTTTTAGCTCTGAAGATTTTCCTATTGTCATTTTGCATCTTTTTTCTGCTTTAAAGGAAAAATTCAAATGCACTCACTTCTATTCCTTTCTGCTAGAAATGAGCTCTGAAACTGAAGCCTTTAGTATACGTTCTTCTTTTCCAAAGTGGTTCCCCCTTATTTCAACATTACTGTTAGCAGGAGTAACCTATGGTGTTCAAAGGACAGCTTTATCTCTATATGCGGAGAATCTAGCAAATTATAACTTATTTCAATCTGGAAATAATCTTACTGATTTTCTAATTTTCTTACAAATAGCATCGACTATCATAGCTTATGGATTATTTAAAGGGGTAAGTGGATTTTTTAGCGCGAGTATTAGTAAAAGGTATAAAAGAAAAAATACTATGAGAATTGGTTTAACACTTCTTGTAGTTGGTTCTATCTCTCTAGCTTTTGGTAGATGGTTGTGGGCTTTAATCTTAGGTAATTTATTTATTGGTTCAGGTCTTGGTTTCTTTTTCACATCTTCAATGTCTGCTCTGACCGATATTGCTGGTTCAGAAGGCAGTGCTTTCAGTGTAGGTAGCATGGAATTTTCTGTCTATTTGGGGTCAAGTTTTGGAGCGTTCTTCGCGGGGCTTTTAGGAGAAAATCAAAACTTTGCATCAAGTTTTATCTTTGCTCTTATCGTTGCTGGAGTAGCTGTTGTAATTGGTTTTTTACTGCTAAGAAAGGTTGAGACTAAGGAATTAATAAAAGGAACAAAAGACGAAATTCTACTTGATTCAACGAGAGTAGAAACGAGATGGAGTTTTAGAAATATTTTTCGAACACCAACACTTTTGCTATCATACTTTGCGGGTCATTTCTCAAGAATCATGGATAGCGTTATTGTGTTAATACTCCCAATCATGCTAAGTTCAGTGTATGGTTTTAATCCAACAAGAGTTGGACTTGTAACCTCTGGGTTCACGCTAGCATGGGCTCTCTCTATGCCAATAATGGGAAAACTAAGCGATAGATTTGGTAGAAAAGAAGCAACTTTTATAGGACTTATCATTGAAGGCACCAGTTTAATTTTACTAACTTTTGTAGAATCTTTTTCACTTGTTTTCATGTTCGCTATCTTAGCAGGAATTGGAACCTCAGCCTATTATCCAAGTCTTCCTTCAATCACGAGAGATGTTGTACCAATTGTAAAAAAAGAAAAAAGCTTAGGTATATACAGAGCATCACTTGATTCAGGTTATTTCACAGGTCCTTTAATTGCAATAGGTTTAGTATATGCAGCAACAAATCTATCTCTCTGGGGATCTTCTTCTCAAGACCAATTAGGAAACATGTTGAAATTCCCGTTCCTTGTAATAGGTGGAGTTTTATGTTTATTATCAATCCTTTTCATTTTTTTAGCTATGGAAACAAGACCTGGATGGGTACAAGCTTCACAATCTCTTAAACATGCCAATAAAGTTAGAGATGTTTTTTTCAAAATTGAGAAGTCTTTTACAGCTTTCTTGAAAGGAGAAAAACTAGAAAAGTGCAGAGAGATTATGTTAGAAGCTAAGATCATGGAAAGAGAAGCTGACTCTCTAGTTTTTGAAGTGACACAAGCGTTATATTCTGGCATTAGACCTGCGCCAGATGACTATCATTTTAATAAGATTACAAATATACTTGATTCATCAATTGGTTTCTGTTTGCGTTCTTTGCGTAAACTTTTCTTAATTCCAAGGGATAAATTACCTAATAATTTTGTTACATATCTCAAGGAAGAATGTAATTTATTATTAAAACTAATTACAAAAGCTGTAGAAGTGTTAGAAATTGTATGTATTCAACCTTTAGCATCACATCCAGTTTTTGAAGAAGTTCATAAATTGGAAAATAAATTAGACACAAACAATCAAGATGGATTAGCGAATATAATAAAGGATCCTGGAAAACTTAGCTCAGTTGAAACTCTTTTTCTTATACAAATTATAGAAGAATTAGAAATTTCTGCGAATACGATTGAGGATGCTGTAGACGTTATGAAGATTCTAGGTCTTAAACATCAAGTCAGTCCTATAATTATTTAACCCGATAAACTAAAAAACGTTCTATTATATTATTTGATAATGAAGAAAGTTAATTTCTTATTAATTCTCACTCTTATTCTATCACTTTTTTCTTCTACATCATTTTATTCTTATTCATATTCTAACTTTAGAAACCAAATTTCCCCAAATTTTGGAGCAGCTTTAGACACTAATTTAACGTTATATTTGAAATTCATAGGTTTTGATAGCAATTACATCAATCAAGAAGAAATTGAAACTATGCTTCCAAATAGATATTCTAGAGGTTATGAATCGATAGGAACTTCTGATTTAAACTTTAATTATGATTTCTCTTTTCTAGATAATTCAGTAAAAAACCAACTAGAAGAATATATCAAAAGTATTGGAACAAATGGTACTGGTGTAGGTTGTTCAATTAATATAACTCGTCTGCAAGAGAACAAATTATCTGGAGATAAAACGGGTATTTTTATTCCAAAAGATGGTTTGATTGCAGATGTTGAAGTTGTAGAATCTTATTTTAAACTGAATTTGTATCAAGAAAATCCAATAAATCCTGGTTATACTCTTTTCCTTTTAAATCTCTCAACTTTGGATAATACAGATCATAGTTTAGAGCACTGGTATAGTGTTAAGAAAGTGGAATTTGACAGCAATCGGTCAATAACTCACTGGTATTCAGGTTACAATAATATTCCAGAAAGAACTACATTAGGATGGGGGGGAACAGAAAGATTTTGCTTTCTAGATTTATCTGCTAGATCTTGGTATTTTGATTGGATTCAGAATGCTTGGGATTTTTATCTTGGTGATTTTCTTTATTATCAATATCCTGATCTAGACGGTTTTACGCAAGTGTATAATCCCTATACTGCTGCTGGAAATACTAAACTCTCAAGGTATCTATCAGAGTGGATTTACTCTTACACAGGGAATCTATTTTCTGCTTATTATGCTGAAGATCCTATTGTTGAATCATATTCAATGCAAGTATTAATTTTTGATAATCTAACTAATAATGGTTATGCTCATAATGAGATTAATTGGGTTATTTCTAAACAAAGAATCTATGACCAATTATCAAATGATTTTCCATGGATTGAATGGGACATAGAAATAGAAAATGTAAAACTAACTGATTATCCTGGATTCTTTAACTATATCGCATATAATTCAGTAGACTATTTGAATACGAAATATCTTGAGATTTATCCTGAATTCTTTGATATCTTAGAATCTCAATTAAGTGATCATTTTGACTTAGAAAAAGCAGATGAAGTTCTTCCATGTTATTTCTTCTTAAATTATAATGTCTCTTTCACGTGGACAGGTATAGCTTTTGCTGGTTTAGGAGGTATGAGTTGGGAAATTCTTGCAGGGAATCCAAACTCAATTTTTGAAGAAGGAGACTCTTCTCAACCTAGGAGAGGTTTCTCTTCTGTGATGATTCATGAATTAGGACATTCTCTTGGTTTTCCACATCCTCATGATGCAACGTATGGTTGGGGATCATCTTTCTTTAAAGAAACAATGAATTATTTCACGATAGGAGAAGAAGCTTTTAGCACATTTTATCAAGATGGTATAGCTAGAGCTCATGGTAATTATTTCTATTATAATGCTTATGAAAAAAGAGATGTAGCTTATGATTTATTGATTAATTCAAGTTCGACTTCTGAATATGAGGATAACCTCAATAGTATAGATACACTGCTTGGAGAGTATCATTCACAATATAAACAAATGGACTATATTGCTTCTATTGCTTTAGCAAAGAATGCACTAAATAAATCCAATGAACTCATCAATATTCTATTGAATCTATCTACAGAAAAAACTAGTTTTCTATACCTATCATTTCCTGTTATCATTATTCTTGCACTCTTAACAAATAAGAGAAAGAAGAATAGTATGTAGTATTTTACTCTTCTATCTCAAAAGGTGAAGATTCAAATATTGATTCGACAAGAGGATTAAATTCTTCCTCTTTGATAGGTACCAATTCTAGTTTGACCTTAATTTTACTTAGAGATTCTTTAAGGAATTTTCTCACTTGGAGTCTGCTTTCAAATGTCTCATTATCTGCTACTAGAACTGCCATTATATTGTCTTGTTTCTCTATTATTACAGCTCTTCCTTCGTGATTGATACTTCTTAATGTCTCTGTTCCTTTTCCAAGCACTTCAGCTGAGAAGTTGATGATAGCAGAAATTAAACCTGAGACTAGTAAATCATCCATTACTTCTTTTTTCGAGAATTTGTATGAAAAGAGAGGTAAACCGCTTTCATCTAATACTAGAAGCAAATAGAGTATTATTGGTATTTTTTTATGTGAACCAAAGGAGAATGTCATAATTTTATTAAAAAGCCCTTTAGAAGCTCTTAATTCCTGAATTAAAGATGCTTTATCTCTCAATCGTATTCTAATTTCATCTGCTCTATCATCTAATTTTTGTTCCTCTGCGAATTCTAATCCTTGTTCAAGAGTTTCTATTACTTTGGATTCTATGTTTCTAAATTGATAATAACTAGCTTTTGTTATTACTGCATCAATATAAAGAGGATGTACAAGTTCGTTTGTTATGTTTAGCAGATTATCAATATAATAAAGGAAACTACTCCCATAATCGTTGTTTTCAGTTATTCTGAACATTTCGAAATAACATTCAGCTAGAGCTCCTGAGGAATATACAATTCCTTCAAGAATCAGTTGATTTTCAAAAAATTCAAGAGAACGTTCATAAAATTCAACGGCTGTTGAGAAGTTTACTTTTTTCTGATTATATAATCCTTTATAGAAGTAGAAATAGGACATTGCATCAAAATCAAATTGTTCCTCAGCTAATTTGAATCCTAATTCCAGTGCTTCTCCTTTATCTTTTTCAAGGAGGAATTGAATATATCCATATACAACTTCTACAATTGGAGAAACAAATCCTTTTTCCTCATTTAACACATGAGCTTGATCATAGTATTCCTCAGCTTTTTCATATTTTTCATCTAAAAGGTATATGTCACCTATCTTTGATAAAGTTTGGATTTTAAGAGGAACAGTTAAATCATCAGTTTCTAGAATTTCTTGATATTTCTCTAAGGCTTGAGAGAGTCTTCCACTCATTTGCGCCATAATTGCCGTATTCAGATTTAGAATGGCTTCTAATCTTGATGAATTGATTTCTTTAGCGAGTTTCAGTCCTAAGTCAATATTTGTTTTTGCATCTTTAATATTATACTCTTTAAGTGCAATTTTAGTTTGTAAATCATAAAGAGAACCTAACATCCCTTTGTTGTCTAAATTTTTTGCACGTCTGACAGCACTTTCTACCCAGATGTCTTTCAAAGTATCATCTACTAGAGTATATGCAAAATTTACTAAGTCACACATAAGAGCATCTAATACAAATGGGAATGATTCTGATAAATCATCTATATTTATTAGAAAACGTAGTAGTTCGTTCAATGCTTTGTATCCAAATTCAGGTTTTCCTTCAATTATTGATGAAAATTCATTCAGAGCAAGGATCAAGAAATCTTTTTTTTCTGATTTAAGTTTCTCATTTATTAACGTTTCAATAAAACAACCTACATTTTTGTATTCATCTATGAGAAACATCTCTCTGAGAGTTAAGAGAT
>JAEOTG010000397.1 GCA_016839985.1 Candidatus Heimdallarchaeota archaeon
AACGATGTTAATGTAATTGAAAGACAGGAAAAATTCTATCAATATATTAAAGATGAATATAATCTAGTTGGTGAAATTGTTAAGAGAGAGGGGTATAAATCCTCTATGGATATGTATTCCAAGAACCGTGTCTGGTTGGGGAAAAATCGTATTTTAATGGCTGGTGATGCAGCAGGATTGATTGACCAAACTCGTGGAGTTGGAATGGATGCAGCTGCACTCTCGGGTAGATTAGTAGCTAAGGCCATCTTAAAAGCTGAAAAAAAAGGTAATGATGCTTTAGAGTTATACACTAAATTAATGAAACGTGTTACTTCACAGACTATACGAAATCAGGAGAGAGAAATTAATATATTCGAAGAAAATTCTGAACTACAAAACTATCTAGAAACTGGTCTGTTGAAAACAGGATTAGCTATGCTGTTTCATTCACAACTAAACAAGTTAAAGTCAGCTGAAAAACAGAAGCTACTACCACCATGATTTTTTTATTCCTCTAGATTTTCATCTATGTTATGGACTTCTTTTTTCTTTAAATAAATTAAAATACAAAACACAATAGCAGAAAATAGTGTAATTGAAGCGAAGATTACAGAGGTTGGTAACATACTGAAAATACCTTCTGAAAATCTGTCAGCTACTATCCCAAGTATTAAAACTCCTGATATATATCCAATTGTACCAAGTGTGCTAAAAATTCCATATGCAGTTGCTCTTCTGGTAGATGATGAAAATCTTGTTACTAAAGAATAGAAAGAAACATTGTATATTGGATACATCGGTAAACTATAAATAATTAGGATTAGAATCCATTGAGTAGGGAAAAGCATCATAATCAGATAAACAATTACTAACCAACCTGAAAATAATATTATAATCCACGTAATTTTTATTGTTTTTCTAACATTTCCTATAAAAAATGCCAAAGGTATGGCTAATGCTGTTTTCGCTATAAGGAAGAATGAATAAAAAAATCCTTTGATATTCAGAGTATCTAGAAAGTATATTGAAGTATACGCCCAGAATCCACCTGTTATTTGGTAAGTAAAAGCAAGTAACAATATACCAATGAAAATAAGGATGAAAGGAGTAAGCGGAGATTTTTTCTGTTTTACTTCCTCTTTTTGAACTTCCTTTCCATCATCTGTTCCTTCTTTTATCAAAAAAGCAAGTGTTATAGTAATTATACAACCAATTATCGCTATTATAAGCTGGATAGTCATAGCATTAGAAAAGGAATCATAAATCCAACCAATTATTGGACTCAGTATCACCCATGATAAGCTGATTATTATTGTCATCTTTGCTAAAACCATTTCTTTAGGTTTATCGATTGATTTTGTTGCTAATGCATAGAAGTTTGCAGATTGAGCTGATCCTAGAAGACTACCAATCAGTACGACTACTAAGAAATATTGGGAAGTTGTTGTGAAAATCAAACTGAAAAACATCAAAGTGTAAGCGATTATTCCTATCAATACAAATTTCTTTGTTCCAAATTTATCAGCAAAGATTCCCCATACTGTAGTACCTATAGCTACCATTGTACTAGGTATAACTGCAACAAGTCCAATTATTAGAAAAGATTCTTCTTGGAATATTTGATGTAGCCAGACAGGTGCATAAGGTTCATAATTAGCAAAAGCTACACCAAAAAAGAAAAAACTTAGAAGCAGAAAAATCTCGTTCCTTTCAAAGCTAAACCAGCTTTTCACTCCAGAGTTCTTAGTAAATCCTGCTTCCAATTCATCAAATCCAGCTTTTCATTTTTTATTCTTCAAAAATCCAATGAAGTTTCTTAGGTAGTTTTCTATAATCAACATTCTCAATAATTTTTGAAACATCAATACTACTGTATGTATTCCAGAAAAGTATTGTTTTATCTTTTAATGCTTGTATGTTATCCTCAACGAATTTTAAAAACGCTGCAAAAGTCTTTCCTGAATAAGTGATTTCTAAATCAATATCTTCTGTTTTTCTAGCTTTTTCTAATGCTTCAGTTGCTTCTTTCGTAGGTACTGCGTAGCCTTCTCCAAGGAAGCTTGTTTCAAAGTTTATATTATCTATCTTCACTTCAGGAATTGATGAATCATATAATTTCATTAGTTTTAATGTATCATAAGATAGTTTTAATGAGCTCTCAAAATCAACAGAACTTGATATTTGAATTGCATGAATATGAGATTTGATATTAGCCAATTTTAAACCAAGAGCTAAACCTGCTACAGTTCCTGCTGATCCATAAGGAATGAAGATATGATCAGGTTCAGGTATTTCATTGTTCTTAATTTGTTCTTCTAATTCAAAAGCTGCATTTACAAAACCTAAAGTTCCAAGAGGAACACTCCCACCTGAAGTTAACATAAAATAGATACTTGAATCAGTTAATTTCTTGAGAAATTTAACCCATTTAATCCTACCTTTCTTCTTAACATAAATTATTTCGTTTTCGTAATATACATTGAGTAACAAATTCTTTTTGACATATGAAACCATAGGTTGTTCTACCAAAATTGCCATAGCTTTTAATCCTAGCTCCTTACATGAGACAGCATTAGCAACACAAAAATTGGAACCAAAACCTCCTACAGTCATTACTTTTTTGTATCCCTTTCTCTTAGCATCAGCTAAAATGAATTCTAGTTTCCTTGGTTTATTTCCACCATATTTAGGACAAGTTAAATCATCTCTTTTAACCCAAAGTGAATCAATATCTAATTGCTTCATTAATTCAGACAATGGTTCAATAGGAGTTTTCTTCGGTAATAATTTTACCCAAGGTATGTCGTCTTTTAATTTCGGATATTTCTTAAATAAAATGGGGATGTTGCTAGTACT
>JAEOTG010000052.1 GCA_016839985.1 Candidatus Heimdallarchaeota archaeon
CATATTTACCTTCATCTATTTCTTTTTGCACATCTCTTGGATCTTTTTCTTCACAAGTTACTCCCATTGTAACCATTGTTCCAAGTATTTCCTTACATCCTGGCTTCAATTTTGTAGTTGCTAAATCAGACATTTTGGATTTAGTAATTTCAATCAATTGTTGGAAATTAATATTTCCAACGATTTCTGTGTTTGGAGTGCTAGAACCTTTTGAAATTCCTGCAGCTTTTAGAACTAATGCAGATGCGGGGGGAATACCAATGTCAAGCTCGAAGGTTCTAGTTGTTTTGTTAACTGTAACTAGAACAGGAACTTTCATACCTTGATAAGCGCTTGTTTTTTTATTTATTTCATCGACAATTTGTTTAATATCCACTCCAAGTGGGCCTAGAGCTGGACCCATTGCGCCTCCTGATGATGCGTTTCCACCATCTACGAGTAAATCTATGGTAACTATTTCTGCACTCATGGATTATTCCTCATATATATATTGTTCAAATCAGAAACAAAAGAAACGCTACTTAAAGGTAACGATTTTTAACTAAAGGGTTTACTTAGCAAGAAATTCACTTGACTTCTTTTAAATCAAAATGTTTATAATAAAACTTCAAGTTCAGAAAACGTAAGAACTGGAGTTATAACTATGTCATCAAATAAACCAATGGATATACTTAACCAAGCTCGAGAAAAAAGAGTATTAATTCGATTAAGAGGAAAAAGACGAATGAGAGGGATTCTCAAAAATTACGATATCCATCTAAATCTCACATTAGAAGATGCAGAAGAAATAGGTGAAGAAGGAAGTTATAAACTGGGAGATATAATTGTTCGTGGAGATAATGTTATAATGATTAGTCCACCTCCGCAAGAGAAATAAGAAGTGATAACTATGACAAAAGGTACACCATCATTTGGGAAACATAATAAAAAGGCACCTCATATTGTTTGTAGGAGATGTGGGAACCGCTCTTTTCACAGACGTCATAAAACATGTGCGTCTTGTGGTTTTGGAAAAACTGCAAAAATAAGAAACTATGCATGGCATAGGCACTAATCTTAATGTAGTTTATTTTTATTTGGGCCGGTAGATCAGTCTGGAAGATCGCTTCCTTGGCATGGAAGAGGCCGCGAGTTCGAATCTCGCTCGGTCCACCACTTTACTTTTATGTGAAAATATTATCACTCTTTCACCATTTTTTGAAGTGTTCAACACACCGTTTAGACGCGGTCATTTTCAGCCTTAAATAAGTTTATATATTGTAATTGTGGTTTTAGAGGTATGGAAAAGTCTTATGACGAGAACTTAGCTAAACTCATGTCAGAAGCCCGAGATTTATTTAAAAGTGAGAATTACGCAGACTCTGCTAGAAAGTATCTAGAAGCAGCTAAGAACCAAGAAGCTACAAGAGGAATGGCACAAGCAGAAGATTTGTATCATGAAGCAATTAAGAATTTTATTCGAGCGTCAGAAGAGAATAAAGAGAAGAAACAATTTCGTATGAGTGCTCAAAATCTTTTTTATGTAGTGCAAGTTTTTCGAAAACTTGGAGTTGATGAAGACTGGAAAGCTGCAACTCAAGCAGTAGTTGATGATCTACTTAACGCAGCCCAAGAATATCTGATGTGGAATGAGTATGATAGAGGAATCATACTTGTATCAACAGCTTGTTTTTTCCTATTTTCAATTGAAGAGTTTGGCAAAGCAGAACAGCTTTATGGTCAATATATTGATCAAATAAAAGATGATCCTGGTTTTACAAGAGCTCAACAAATACTTTTTGCTGCAGGACACGCTATTAAAGCTGTTAAAGAATTGGATACTACTTCTCTTCTTAATGCACAACAATTAGTGGGCAGTCACTTAAAACCAGTATTAGGACAAATTGTTGGAGATTTATTCTTACCTGCAATAGATAATGCAATGGATACTGTAGTTAGGATGTTTCGTTCAAAAATAAAACTCCCCAAAATAGTACCAGAGTTTAAAATATCCAGAGATTTGGTTTTAAATGAACCAACTGACTTGACTATTTTTGTTGAAAATGAAGGTCAAGGTGATGCTTTCAATCTTTCTTTTAGATTAAATGTTCCTGAAAATATGGAAGTTCTTGAAGGCAGTAGGGAATTTACTATAGATCAATTACAAGCACGACAAACATCTGAACACAAATTGGTGATAAGATGTATGTCATCAACAGGGGATATTGAACTTGAACTCAGTGCAAATGTTACTTTCTATGATCAGCTTCAAACTAAGCAAACAATGATGATAGGTCCTTATGACCTTATATTTAGAGCTAAAAGTTTAGCGAAAGAACTAGAAGTTGAACTTGCATCATTAGCAGAAAAAAATTCTGAATATAAAAAACAAATGGCAGATACAAACATAATCCCAGATGAGGTAAGTAAAATGATGCTTAATCTTGTCTCAAGTATAATAAAAGAGTCAGAAAACTTAGTTGAAAACGAAGAATTTGAAACCATCCATGCTAACATCAGAAGCATAAAAAATGTTCATGAAATGGTAGAAAAAATAACTAGTGAAGAATTTCTTGAACCAATTTTAGAAGCCCGTAAAAATGAACTTGATTCTAAAATTGAAGAAGTAAAAATAGAATGGAACGAACAAGTTGAAAAAATAAAAGAAGATCTCAATAAATCCTTTGAAGAAGAAAAGAGAAAATTGAGAGAAGAATTCAACGAAGAGATAGAAAGTGAGCAGAAAGATCTTCTTGCAAAAATCGATGAAGACCATAAAAAAGAAATTGATCTTTTAGGAGAAGAATATAACAATCGATTAGAACAAGCCTTAGAAGAACAAAACAAGAAGTTTGAAGAGGAAAAGAAAAAACTATTAGAAGAGCAAGAAGAAGTATTAAGAGCAGAATTCCAAAGACTATTATCTGAATCACAAGATAAGAAGAGACGTTAACTTCAATTTTTTATATCTCTTTTTCCTTTATCTTTAGCAGTTGTTTTTCAGTATCAATTTGAATTATATCTCCATCCTTAATAATAGCAGTAACATCTTCTTCGGATTGGTCAACAAGAGGGATTTCTGCTAAAATTGCACCAGCAATTACTATATTTTCTGCTTTGTTTGCAACTAAAGCTAATGGAGATACGTGATTCTTTGCTAACCCATAAATTACATAGGATCCAACAGTAGACCCCCTTCCCTCTGGAAAAATAAATACTTTATTAGCTATTGTTTCGCCAAACAAAGGATTTTTCGAATCAAGTATTACCCCTGATCGAGAATCTATGTCTCCAAAAAAAGAAATGGGACTGGGTGAAACTATTGCTACTCCTTCAACCTTACCATCAACAATTGGTCTTATTTTTATAATTCTCATTCTGTTACTCTCTCCATTATCTTCTCTAATTGTAACAATTTTACATTGATTTTTTCATCGCGAGACAAGTAAAATGCTGCTTTTGCAGAATTAGTCATTATGTTCCCAAAATTGTTTCTAACTCCAGGTGATACAACCATGCAAGTGTCTGCAAATATCTTTATACCTTGGTTTTCAAGATTTTCTATTATACTTGATGCAGCTTTACTTTGTATTACCTTATTAGATGAAAAAATCCAAAATTCAACATCTTCCTTTAATGTTTGATTTTTTAAATATGACACAATTAATTTTAAATCTCCTAGACTTGTATGTGGACATCCTATTGTTACCAAATCTATTTTTCCTTCAGCAAAGTCATATAGTTCATAAATTTTTCTTTTTTCATTTTCAGTGAAAACAATGTGTTCTTCAATAGCTTTTTGGTTAATTGTTTTTGCCTCGGGGGTTATGTTTTGAATGTGAAAGTGGGCAACGCTCCCTACAGAAGCCATCGCAGAAGCTAACATCTTAGTTTTATCAATTGTTACATGCTTAATATTAGAAAAAAATGGTATTAATCCATGAAATTTCTCACCAAACCAGTAACCTAAAACAGAAAAATCAGCAGGATGGTTAATTTGAGCTTCAACATCTATCAATACATCTGGTTTTCTATTTTCTTCTTTATGCAAACCATAGTAAGCAGTTAAACCAGTAATCGCGGCTGCTAAAGATGAAGGGGCTCCTTCTCTATTTGTTCTTGCACCAAAAAAACCATTTGCCATTGCAACTGCAGAGGATTCACTCCAAGCTAAATGCTCACCATAGGAAGGTTGGTGTCCAATTAAATAAGGAGTACATGAAAGGGTTGTTTTGATTCCCATTTTCTCATAATTTTGAATTATTTCAAATTGTTTTTTAGCAAATTTCTCACTTATCATCATAGTTTTCCATTTTTTTCTATCCATTCCAGCAGGATTCAACCAACTTGGAACACTGACCTTAACTTTGTCTTTTAGTAATAAATCAAAGAAAGAAAAAATAGAGTCACCAACAGTAAAATAAGATACTCCTGCTATTTGAGCACTTTTTATTGGTATAAGTTTTTCCGCATTATTTACCTCACCTATTTTTACAATTAATTTCATCAATTTAGCTATTGCATCACCTTTTTCTCCAACTAACATTTTTTCTTGAAGTTTTGTGAGGTACATCTTTATCATCCTTTGATATTTGATTTGCTAAAATCAAAGATTTTAGTTTTTCGAGTGTAATAAATGCATTTATCTTTCAATGGACATAAATCACATTTGGGGTTGTTTTTCAAGCAGCAACCTTTAGCATGTTTGACCAAAAGTGCATGGTATTCTTTATACAGTTGAATATCTTTAGGAAGATTATCAATAAATACTCTTTGGAGTTCTAAATAATTTTTACCAGAATAAATTCCCATTCTTCTTATTATCCTAAAAGTATATGAATCAATAACAAAATATAGTTTCTCAAAAAGATATAACAAAATTGAATCAGCTGTCTCATACCCTATACCTTTTACTTCTAACAAATCTTCTCTACTTGGATTAGAATTAATTGAAAGCAATTCAATAAGATTCTTCAATCTTTGAGCTTTTACTTTATAATAGCCACTTGATTTGATTAGTTGTTCTAATTTTTCAAGAGATATTTTTTTCAAGCAAGTTATACTTAAACAATCTGCATCTCTTAGTTTACTAAGGGCTTTTTCAACATTATTCCAATTGGTTTGTTGGGTTAATACAGCACCTATAGCAATTTCCAATCCCTCCCCTGGCCACCACTCTTGAAATCCATAAGAAATCAATAGCTTATCAAAGATTTGTTTAAGTAATTCTTCCATCTTACTATCTTTGTTTTTATTTGAAAATTTTTAATGTTTTTATGTTTGATTTTATACTTCTCATACAAAAACTGAAACTTTAAATCATATAGATTGTAGAAAAAAATGATTGAATTTGAACTCTGATGAATTTAATTCTGAATTGATTTCAATCAATTGCCCTATTTGTAAAAGTAAAAATACTAAAATTACTCAAAAAATTTTGGATCTTCCTCACTTTTCTCAATTGTGGTTATTTAACATAGTATGCTCTGACTGTCATTTTAAGCACAATGATTTTCTAAATTTATCAATAAAAGAACCCGTTAGATATGTCTATCATGCAGAAAACAAGGATGATTATTCAACTAAAGTTATTAGAGCAGCAAATGGTACTATTAGATTTCCACAGATTGGTGCTATGATTGAACCAGGTCCTAAAGCAGAAGGATTCATTAATAATATTGAAGGAATACTTCGAGATATTAGAGGTAAAGCATTGCATTTATTAAAGGATGCAACTGATGAGCAAGAAGCGTCAAGAATTAAAGAATATACCGATTTATTAGATGAATACATTGAGAAGAATCTACCAATTGAAATCATAATAGAAGATCCTTTTGGAAATTCATCGATAATACCAAATGATTCTACTAAACTTGAAACTCACAAACTTACACAAGAAGAAGCGGAGAAATTGAAAACTAGTTTCATTGTTTTTGAAGATGTAAAGAAATAGATTACAGAAGGTATAGATTAGATTACATTTCATTTAGTGTTATTTTTACATCTAGAGCTGATACACCTTCGTTTTCTTCATAAACAAAGAATGGATTTACATCAAGTTCTTTTATTTCAGGAAAATCAGAAACAAGTAATGATATTCTAAGCAATGTATCTATAATTGCATCAATATCTGATGGAGATTCTCCTCTTACTCCTTTTAGTAATGTAAATATCTTTGTTTGTTCAAGCATTTTAGTTGCTTCTAGTTTAGTTAAGGGGGCAAGACCAAATGCTACATCTTTAAAGAAATTAGTATACACTCCCCCCATTCCAACCATAACTAAAGAACCGAATTGTGGATCTTTCAATGAACCAACAATTAATTCTCGTCCTGTTTTTTCCATTTTTTGGATATCTACGGCTAGAATTTTCGATTCAGGGTGATGTTTTTTTGCATTCTCAATTATTTCTGTATATGTATGAATAGCTTCTTCTTTATTTTTTATATTTAATTTCACTCCCCCAATATCTGTTTTATGAATTATATCTGGACTAGTAATTTTCATAACTACAGGGAAACCTATTTCCTCTGCAAACAGTCCTGCATCCTTTACCGACATTGCTAATTTAGTTGGTGGTGTTTGAATTCCATATGCTCTGGCAACTTCAATTGCCTCTGTTCCTAGAAGATTTACTCTTTCCTCAGATTTCACTTTATTAAAAATCTCTCTCACTCTATCCTTATCTCTAGTTAGGTCGACTTTTTCTTCAGTAGAAGGTCTTTCTTTTATAATAGCATATTTAACTAAAGCAGCCATAGCTTTAACTCCTCTTTCAGGATGAGGATAACATGGTATTCGATTTTTCTTCAAATAGTAAATGCTTGGACCTAAGATTTCCCCTCCAATGAAAATACTAACAATAGGTTTGTTTGGATATTTATTTCTAATTTCAACGAGTTTATCAGCTGTTTCTTGGCCTTCAGTCATAGCTTGTGGAGTAAGTATAACGATTACTCCATCAATTCCTTCATCTTCTAAAGCTAATTCTAGAATTCGACCATAATCTTCTGCTTGAGCTGTTCCTAGAGCATCTATAGGGTTATTAAAATTCGCTGCCGGAGGTAAAAAATCTTTCAACTTTTTCTTAAATTCAGACGAGATAGTAGCAAGTTCAAGACCATTTCTTTCAGCTTCATCTGTTGCTAAAATCCCTGGACCACCAGCATTAGTTATTATTGCAATTCTATTAGATTTAGGAATAGGCATGTAGCTGAAAGCAAAAGCCATATCAAATAATTCTTGTGAGTTATCTGCTCGAATAACACCACACTTCTCAAAAGCAACATCATAGGTTGTGTCAGCCCCAGTCATACTACCTGTGTGAGAAGAAGCTGCTTTTGAGCCAGCCTCTGATCTACCAGATTTAATTACAATTACAGGTTTCTTACGAGTAACTTCATTGCAGACTTCAATAAATTTGGATCCTCTATTTATGCTTTCTAGATATGCCAATATTGCGAGAGTTTGGTCATCATCAGCTAATGCTTCAATAAAATCTGATTCATCAAGATCTGCTTTGTTTCCAAGAGAAACAAAACTTGAATATCCAATACCCTCAGCTCTACTCCAATCCAATATACCTGTTAAAAGAGCTCCACTTTGGCTTAGAAATGCAACTTCACCTTTTATGGGAGAGCGTTCTGCAAAGCTTGCATTAATAGGAGCTGAAGTATCTATAATACCCAAAATATTTGGTCCAACAATTCTAAGTCCATATTTTTTAGCAATCTCAACAATCTGGTGCTCAAGTTTTGCTCCATCACTTCCTGTTTCCTTGAAACCAGCTGTTATTATTGCTGCATACTTTACACTTTTTTGCCCTAATTCTTCAATTAAAGAAGGTATAAAACGTGCAGGGATACATATTACAGCTAAATCTATTGTATCAGAGATTTCACTGATATTAGCATAAACCTTTACACCTTCTATTTCACCATATTCAGCTGCTTTTGGATTTATTGCATATAGTCTCCCTTTAAAACCACAGTCAACCATGTTTCTTAAAACTGCATAACCCACTTTTTTCTTATCAGGACTAGCTCCAATTATAGCAACACTATCTGGGTGAAAAAGTTTATCTAGTTTTTTTAACGCCAGAATTGTCACCTAATTTGAGCGAGACGGGAATTAATTTAAGTTTGTCGTTTGAAAGGCTAACTGCTTCTTGAACTCCTTGAATGCTATTCCCAAGCTAAATTCTTATCAGTTTTACCATTTGACTTCGAAAGAAAATTTTCCTCAAACAATTGCTGACTTGCAAGTATTTGAGATACAACAGCAAAAAGGTCTAATCCTTCCTCATAAATGGCGATTTTTTTATCAACCAAATCATGTGGAAGTGATTCGATTTCACCGTGAGGAAAAGCACCGAATATTAATAATGGATTTGTCGCTTCATAAATTAGTTTTGAATAGTTAGAAGAAGAAAGCTGTTCACCTTTCACGCTAAATTCTATAACTAAATCGTGTTCTAGACGTAATTTTTGAATTAATTCAGGTAAAGACGATTCAGCTAAAGCCATAAGTGGTTCTGATGTTGTAGGTGGTATTTGGTTATCTTTGAATAATTGTAAAATTAATCCATTAAAGCGATCAACATTCTTAGGTAATCTAATATCTGGATTAAGGGATATTATTTTGTCATTGACTGTATGAATCATTATATTTAGTCTATTTTCTCTTGCTAATATAGAACCAAAACAAGATAATAATGTAAAATGAACTATATCGGGTCTACCTCTTTTGTCCTTATTTGGTAAACTTTCCATTAGATGTCCATGTTGGCTTGCATCAAGCATAATATCTTCGGGCGATTTCTTTATTTTCGAGAAATATTGTCTAACTTTAATGTCCTTTAACAAATCTTCAGGAAATGGTTCGAGTGATGCTTCAACAAATAAAATAGTTAGAAATTTAGCCATTAGTAACCAAGTATAACTGTTTACGAAGTGATTTTTCAACTTTACTGATGTTTTATACAAAATTCCAAAATATAGACAAACCAAAATCGCTAAAAGGATTCATTCTGAACGGAAAACAATGCAAAAGTGCTATTTAGTAGAGTATGAAACTCTTGAATACAGAAAGTCTCTCAAATTACAAAACCAGATAAGAGAATTAAAAGAAAACAATAGAGACTTTGATGATTTCCTGTTAGTCCTACAGCATAATCCAATTTTCACTATTGGTAAAAAGGGAACAAGAGAAGACATAATTGCACCTACCGATTTACTACAAAAAGAAGGAATTGATGTTTTAGAGGTTAAAAGAGGAGGAGAGGTAACTTATCATGGACCTGGACAGTTAGTTGTTTATTTACATTTGAATCTTACAAGAGCAAGAATAAGTGTAGATGAATTTGTTTGGAAAATGGAAGAAACACTTATTGATTTGTTAGAACTATATGGAATAGAAGGATGGAGAATGGAAGGTTATCCTGGAGTTTGGGTTAGCCATCAAAAAAGAAAATGGAAGATTGCTGCTATTGGTGCAAGGGCATCAAAGATGATTACATCCCATGGACTAGCTCTAAATGTAAACACAAATATGGATCATTTCAAATTAATAATTCCTTGTGGTATAACTGAGTATGAACCAATTTCAATAAAACAAATCTTAGGAAAAACAATAGATATAAAGAAAGTATATGAGAACTTTGAGAGAATCTATGAAAAAGTTTTCAAAATGAGTTTAGAAAGAATTTCAAGCAAAGAATTAGAAAAGAGGATAGGAGAAATTGCCTAGTGTCAAAAAACCAGAGTGGTTAAGAATAGGAAGGATGGATAGAGAAAAAATCCAAGAAGTTCAACAACTTCTTCGTAAATTAAATTTACATACTGTATGTGAAGAATCAATGTGCCCAAACATTGGTAAATGTTTTGAGAAAAAAACTGCAACTTTCCTTATAATGGGAGACATTTGTACAAGAAATTGCAAGTTTTGTGATATAAAATTTGGAAGACCAGAACCTTTAGATTCTCATGAACCTGACCATCTAGTTAAGGCAGCAAAAAAATTGGGATTAAAGCATGTTGTAATTACATCAGTTACAAGAGATGATCTTCCAGATGGAGGAGCTTCTCACTTTGCTAAAATTACTGAAAAACTGAGAGAATATGATGAAAATATAGTTATAGAACTCTTAATACCAGATTTAAAAGGAAAGGAGGGGGATATAAGAAAGATTATTGAATCTAAGCCTGATATAATTAACCACAACATAGAAGTTGTACCTAGATTGTTTAGAAAAGTCACACCCCAAGCCAATTACGAAAGATCATTAAAACTATTAAAAATGGTCAAAGAGATGGATCCTGCAATATACACGAAATCCGGGTTAATGGTCGGTTTAGGTGAAACAAAGGATGAAGTTATTGAATTGATGAAAGATTTAAGGGAAGCTGAATGTGATATTCTAACTGTTGGACAATATCTTAAACCTCCAAGTTCTGATTTAGAAATTGAAGAATTTGTTCATCCAAGTATATTCAAAGAATATGAGGAGAGAGCATATGAAATGGGTTTCCAATTTGTTGCTTCAGCTCCATTTGTAAGAAGCTCATTTAACGCGGAAGAAGCAGACTTTTTGTTAGAGAGCTAAATAAGGATCTTCAATGCTTCCAGAACCAGGAAAGCCAAGTGTAAGAAAATCACTATCCTTTTCGACAGTTATAAACTCAAAAGAATATGGATGAAGATTTCTTAATTTAATTTTTTGGGGATTTTCATTGCAAATAAATGAACTATCAAGGAGTCTTATTTCATAGAATGTTACTTGTAATACAAGTAAAAGAAATAACAATGTTAAAATGTTTCTCTTTGTTTTCATTATTCGGGCTCTCTTTGCTTAGTTTCTTCCAGATATTATTCCTAAATTATAAACTGATTTTTAAGTATTTAAAAACTTATTAAACTATCAAACAAAAAGATAAAGATCTTACCAGCATTTGTTAATATAAGATATAAGAACTTAAGCAACGAGAATATTAAACATGTAAAAGAAGAAATAACTATGTTTTGCAACTACAATCCTTTGTATCTACAAGTTTTATCTATTTTAGAATCCGAGATAATGCCACTTGTACTTATAAATAATAAAAAAAAGAACCCAAAAACAGACTTTAAATGGAAGAATATAGCAGATTGGATGGAGAAGGTTTGTGTTTAGAAAATGTTGGTGGGGCACGGCGGATTCGAACCACCGACCATCTGGTCTCTCAGTTTTAGCTCATAAAAATTATGAGCCAGACGCCTACTAGCTAAATGGTACGCAACCATTTAACTTCTAACCAGGCTGAGCTAGTGCCCCTTGTTCTATATGTTTTCCCTTTAATCTTTTCTTAAATCTTTCTTTTCATTCTTAACAAAAATTGGTCTAACCACAATTCTTTATTATAGATTAATATAGCTTATTTAATTGTTATATGGTGATTTAATTGGATACTAGTTTCCTTAAAATTGTAGAAGATATTCAGACTTTACGCATTCAAGGTGCTACTAATATTGCTGTTGAAGGTGTTAAGGCTTTTGCTTTATTAGCTGAACGACTTGATACTGCATCTTTAGAACCTTTTTTTGATGAATTAGAAAAAGCAAGATATGCCTTAGCAACAGCTAGGGCAACTGAACCTGCCTTAAGAAATGGATTACGGTATATTATATACAATCTTCATGAAAATGCTTCTACAGTTAAAGAAGCAAAAGAAATTGTTAGTTCAATTTCAAATGAATATATCCAGTTACTTAAAGAATCAAAAAAGAAAGTTATCTCATATGGGGCTCATCGTATTAAAGATGGCAGCACTATAATGACTCATTGTCATTCTTCTCTATCTACTGGAATCATCCTTGAAGCTCATCGACAAGGTAAAGAGATTCAAGTTTTTTGCACAGAAACTCGACCCTTATACCAGGGACGAATAACAGCTAAAGAGTTAGTTGATGCAGGAGTTACAACCACACAAGTTGTTGACAGTGCTATGCGGTGGGTCATAAACAGCTATAATGTGGATATAATTATAACTGGAGCAGATGCTATAACTAGTCAAGGAACTGTTATAAACAAAATTGGAACCAGATTACTAGCTCTAGCAGCTAAAGAAATGGATGTTCCATTTTATTCTGCTATTAATCTTCTAAAATATGATCCTGAGACAAGTATAGGAAAGCTATCCGAAATAGAGATGAGAGCTGCTTCAGAGATATGGGATAAAGCACCTGATGGGTTAAATTTTCTAAATCCTGCATTTGAAACAGTATCCCATGATTTAATTGATGGTATCATTTCAGAATCAGGAGTTTTTTCACCATCCATTGTATATTTAATCGTAAAGGAAAATTATCCTTTTATGATAATTAGTGAAGAAATGAATAAATAATCAAAATTATTACGAAAAGTGAGAAATTATGACAGAACGATATAAGGAATTGCTTGTTGCTCGATATTATGTAGAGCACGTTAAAAGCGTAGATGTTGCTGCAGAAGAAATCTGTGATGAAGAATCTGTAGGAACATGGACTGATTTAAGAACAACTGAGGGGAGACCTCATGTTGCAAAACTTCGTGCAGAAGTATTAGATAAGAAAGTCTTTGCTGATCATGAAGGATATCAGAGCGGAGAGGTTACTATAGGTTTCCAAACAGAAACTTTTGACATGGAAGCTGGAATAACAAGTATATTATCCATGTTAGCTGGAAATCTATTTGGTTTAGGAGCTTTGAGAAATATCAGATGGCTTGATGTTGATTTTCCTAGAAGTATTGCTGAATACTTTCCTGGTCCAAAATTTGGTGTAGACGGAGTTAGAAAAATAATTGGAACCGACAAAGGAGAGTTTCCAGGTCGTCCTCATGTAGGTACTATTGTAAAACCTAAAATGGGATTGACTGCTAAAGAATGGGCAGAAGTTGCTTATGATGCAGCTTCTGGTGGTGTTGATTTCATTAAGGATGATGAAAATTTAAGCAATCAACCATTTTGTCCAATAGATGAAAGAACAGTCAATGTTCTGGAAAAACTTGACCTAGTCAAAGAAGAGACTGGAAGAAATGTAATTCACGCAGTTAATGTAACAGCAACTCATGATGTTATGTGGAGAAGAATCGAAGAAGCTCTTGATAATGGAGCTAAATGTTTGATGATTGATGTAATATTGACTGGTTATCAAGAACTTGCACAAATGGCAAGAGATCCTAGTGTCAAAGTTCCCATTCATGTTCATCGAACAATGCATGCTGCTTTTACTCGAAACCCATTACATGGTATTTCTATGCTTCCTATAGCAAAAATAGTTCGTATGACAGGTGGAGACCAATTACACATAGGATCGTATGGGCAAGGTAAAATGGATACAGATTTAGATCTTGAACTTAAACTGAAAGATGCTTTACTCAATGACATGTACGAATTTAAAACAGTATTTCCAACAGCTTCAGGAGGACTTTATCCTGCTAAAATCCCCAATTTAGTAAAATATGGAGGAAATAATATTATCTTACAAGCTGGTGGTGGAATACATGGTCATCCTGATGGAACTCGCAAAGGAGCTATGGCTATGCGTCAAGCTCTAGATGCAACTTTAAAAGGCATATCTCTTGATGAATATGCAAAAGAACATATAGAACTTGCTAAAGCTCTTGAGAAATGGGGATATTAAAATACTTTAATCCACCTTTTTCAAAATAGTTTTCCAATAAACTTTAAGAGGGATAAAATAGTATATTGGAAATTATGCCAGAAAACTACATTGAAGTTAATGATTTAAACATGTTCTATATTGAAAAAGGAAAAGGTCACCCACTAATCCTTCTTCATGGAGGGATAGCAACAGCAGAAGCTAACTGGTCAAAACAAATTGAATTTTTCTCAAATCATTTCAGAGTTATTGCGGTCGACTCCAGAGGTCATGGGAGAACGAACAATCCCACTGAGGAGTTCGGCTACAAACTTATGGCTGAAGATGTAGCAGCTCTAATTCAATCTTTGAATCTGGAAAAACCTTTTGTATGTGGCTGGAGTGATGGTGGTCAAATAGTTTTAGAAATTGGTATAAATTACCCAGACTTATCAAAAGCTCTAGTTGCAGGAGGAGTTTTGAGTGAAATCACCAATCACTATACCTCAGCTATGAAAAGCTGGGGTATAGAAGGACCAGGGAAAGTCGAATTTGAGAAGCTTAGAGAGGTAATTCCACAGTTTGTAGATGCATTACCAGAAATGCACTCATCAGTATATGGACCAGAATACTGGAAAAAACTTCTTCAAAATATTTCAAAAATGTGGTGGGATCCATTACAATTTCCCGAGAAGAGAATTGAACAAATTGAAGCACCTATTTTGGTGATTGCTGGTGATAGAGACGCAGCTACTTCTATTGAAGAGTGTGTGAAAATATATAAGCAAATTCCGAATGCAGAGCTTGCAATTATTCCAAATGGTGATCACGATGTCTATGAGACAAAACCCGAATTGTTTAATGATATAGTACTGGAATTCTTGACGAGACATAAGGAATAGAGAAATCTTAAATTATGTATTCTATTACTGGAGAATCCATTTTAAGTAGTCTAAAATATACACTTAATTGCCCTCTATGATGAATACTGTGTTCTATCATCTCTTGAAGAATTTCTTCTTTTGTAGCAGATTTGTTAAAATCTTTTATCACATCTTGGAGAATATCTGGGGAAAGTTTTTCTAAGTAAGTTTCAGTTTTCTTTACAACTGTATCATACAGTTTTTTAATTTCTTGAGCAGAAGAATATTTTTCCAAAGAATAAGATTGAGGTTCCCATGTATTTTCTACACATCCCTTTAGGTAGAAATGAATAGATCTTATCATATGGAGAACTATCTCCCCTAAGGGGCGGCTGTTACTTATTGGTTCTTGCAATATTATCGTATCATCAAGCTTTTCAATAAACAAACTCGTTTCATTCAGATGACGTAAAATAGATTTTTTTAGTTCATTTACACCCATCATTAATCACATTTCTCTAAACTTGTTTCTATTTCTAAATCTTTTTTGTCAAACAACTTTAGCTCTGAAACAGAAAGATTAAAAATAAAAGCTTAAACAATGAGTGTA
>JAEOTG010000398.1 GCA_016839985.1 Candidatus Heimdallarchaeota archaeon
AAATGGAGCATGGTAGCTCTAACTATCTATGCATTCGAATTATATGACATAATCCCTAAATGGACATTAAATTTGACACTTAGAAAAGCAACAGGGATTAATTTTTTAGAAAAAAATCTTGGTTTTGGGGAAATACAGTGGGCGCTTCTAATAGCTATATATTGTATGCTTTGGTATCATTTGTTAATATGGTTATGGGGAAAGATAAACTTTAAATTTGCTTTTGAATGGTTCATGTTAAGATTTCAAAGTATTGCAACTAAGATGATTTCTGACAGACTAAATGTAGATTTAATGATGAATAACGTTATCTGGTTGGATTTCTCTGAAAGAATTCAAGAAATAAATCATAATTTAAGCTAATTTATAGCGTTTTCTCATATAGCAATGCGTCACATTTAAGATTGAGTAACAAATCTAGTTCTTTGGATGATTCAATCTGTCTACATCATATCTAGAGATGGTTTGCCAATCCTTACTGTTGGAAAAGATACTAAAACTCAAGAATTTACAGATGTTGCATTATTTAGTGGAATATTATCTGCTATACAAACTGCTATGGAAGAGATAGATATTGGAGTACCAAAATTTGTTGACACAAAGAAATTCGAAATATTTATTGAATTAGCAGATGAATTTGCAGTAGCTCTTGTTAGGGAATCAACTGAAATTGAAGAAAGAGATATTATGCATGAGATAACAGCTGAGATACTTGAGAAACTAGATGATAAATATGATGATCTTTCAGATTACAATATACTTAGCCAGGATCAATTAGATGATATAAAAGATATAATTACAAAGATGATTAAGAAAGGAGAGAAAGAAATTTCCAAAAGGAAAGCAACAAAAATAATATCAGATTCATTATGGTGATTTTTATGTTGTGGAGAAACAAGATACCATTATCAGCAGTGATTTTTGAAGCAATTATCACAATTATTCTAATATTGATTACAATATTTTTATGGAAAAGATTTGCAGAAAGAAAAAAAAGACCAGTGTTCTATTTAGGTATGAATTTTACTTTTTTTACAATAGCATCGATTGTTGATACGACAGGGAGATGGCTCGGTTTTTTTCTACTAAAATTTGACTATTTAGATGTTAGTTTCACAGATTTTGCAACAATTCTAGCATATATATTTTTAGCAATTGCAAACATTTTTGTGATAATGTTCATTGATGTAGTTTTTTTTCATAAGGGAATAGATTTTGTTCTCCCTTTTGGGATCTTAAATGGGATTGTAATTGGATTATTAATCCCACAACTTCAAAAGTGGGTAGTGAATCCAGAATTTGGTTTGGTGAGAGAACAAACACCTATCTTGATATTTTACATTGTTATTTCTCTACTAAGCTATGGTCTGCTAGCATTTTTTGCTTCTAGAGAAGGAGTATTAAATGTAGATAGAATGCCAAAAATAGGATTTCACTTAATAGGTGCATTTGGTGTCTGTTTGGTTTTAGTTTTCATATCTCTAGCGGGAGATCCAATTCTTGGTACTTTAGTTCCAGCATTTTCACAAGGATACTCTCCTCTTTATTATGCAGGATATTCTTTCTCAATTATTGGAACTGCTTTAGGATATCTTGGATATATAATGCCCAGATGGTTTAAGAATCTCTTAACTCCTGAAGAGAAATAAAAAAATTCTCTATTTCTTTTCCTCTATCTAAAAGACTTAAATAAACTCATAATTATTAGAAAACGAGAAATAATGAGTTACCTTTTCGATGAGATTAAAGATAAATACAAAGATCGTATAGATCCTGGTATAAACAAATGGACTACCTTAAGAAATTTACAAAGTAAATTAGAAGAAAAGGATTTTAGTGCAGAAGAAATCCAATTAATGACAGAAATTATTATCGATATAGTAAATAAGCATGGGGGATCAAAAGAAGAAGTTTTTCGTGCGTTGTACAAAGGTTATAGAATGTAATTCTATGTTTTTACCCCCCTCCAATTGCGGGGAAAAGTGAGATGATATCATCTTCTTCAATAACTGATTCAAGAGACACTCTTATCCCATTTCGTAAAATGATTTTAATTTCATCTAAACTGAAATCAAGTTTGAAAATTAATTCCTCAATGATAATACCCTTCTGTATGTCCAAAACTAATGGATTTAAATCATTAACATCAGGATATTTCTTTCTTAGAGATGCAAAGACTTTAACATAGATTTTCATCAGTCAACGACTCTTAATAAGTAATAAAAAAGAAAAGAATAAATTAATAAAACTATTCTTCTAATCCTAATTCTCTTATTTTCTCAATAGTTGGTTTTCCATCAATCCATCCACGAAGCTCGTAATATTCTTGTTTCATTACTTCTAAGTTTACTATTTGTCCTACAGATGGACCTTCAGGCATTTTTTCTTCTAATAGTCTCTTGGGAAGTGTGTCATCTTTTCCTGTAAAACCTAGTTTGTTAATTATCATTCTTTCCAAGTTAGTGATTCTTTCTCCTATTTCTAATAATTCATCAGAATCTACATCCCATCCTGTAACTGGACCAATCATTTCTGCATATTCATCA
>JAEOTG010000399.1 GCA_016839985.1 Candidatus Heimdallarchaeota archaeon
CTGCACAATTTGCATATTCTGCTGCTTTAGAGGCAATTGATGCTGGTATCAAATTACTAACAGTAATTACAGAAGGTGTTCCTGTTAAAGATACTGCCAGAATAAAACAAAAGGCTATGAAAAACAATGTAATTATGGTTGGACCTAATTGTCCAGGTTTGATTACTCCAGAAGAAAGTAAAATAGGTATTATTCCTGGAGAGATTTGCTCAAAAGGAAATGTTGGTATTGTAAGTAGGAGTGGAACCTTAACATATGAAATCATTCAAAACTTAACTATAAACGGTTTAGGACAATCCACTTGCGTAGGTTTAGGAGGAGATCCTGTTAAAGGTATAGGTTTTAATGAGTGTCTTACCATGTTTGAAAACGACCCTCAAACCAAACAAATTATTTTGGTTGGAGAAATTGGGGGTACTGGGGAACAAGAGGCAGCAAATCTTGTAAAGAAAGAAATCTCTAAACCTGTTTATGCGTTTATAGCAGGTCAAACTGCTCCACCTGGAAAACAAATGGGACATGCTGGTGCTATTGTTCATGGTAAATCTGGTACAGCAAAAGAGAAAATGAGAATCTTAAGTGAGGTTGGTATAACCACAGTAAAAACACCAAGTGAAATCCCATCTCACATTTTAGAAAGTAACTAGAATTTTTTCTCTTTCTACCTTTTTATTTATTTCAGGTTAAATTGAAATCTTCTAGATAAGACATACTCCGATCTCCACCAAATCTATAATGGATAGAATAGTAAATTTGAATCGTTAACGTAATGTTAGCGTTGAACTCAAATGAGTTGAAAATTAAGGATCCACTTAAGGTTTGATTTCCTTCAACTTGATAGAAAGAATACCATTTCATAGTCGATAGAACAGTATCATTTTGTATTCCAAGTACTTCAAAATTTTTCAATACTTTATTCCATGAACCATCATGTTTGAAATAAATTGTGAATGGAAGAAATACCATTGATTCATCCTCATGCTCCTTATAAGGGAGAAGTCTAACATCGTCTATTGCTGTAATCAGATTAGGATAACGAATTAAAGTATCTATAACTGGAATAGCTATTATTAAGAACAGAATTACTGATACGAAGATTATTAATTTGATTCTCTTTTGTTTAACTGTAAAGAGTTCTTTGAAATTCTTTTTTGTTTTTGTCCATTGATCATTTAAGAATAATTTAAAATCAAATTTTGATTCAGTTTTTTGTTGCCCAAGGTTACGGAATTCTTTATCTATTGTCTCTTCAGTAGAACTTGTAATCTCGTCTTTTTCAGAGCTTTCCCAAGATCTCAATGTTTTTTCATTAATCTTAACTTTGCACACAGGACAAGTCCCTTTTATTTTGAGCCATTCCAAAATATGTTCTTCATGATAAATATGTTCACAGGCTTCAGCTTGCAACAGTGGTTGATCACTTGTCATTGGATTTTTACAAATTTCACAATGAGGAGATTGTTTACCACAATTACTACAAACACCTAAACCTTGATCATCAGTTTTTTCTATTTTGTTTTTACAAAATAGACATATATCTTTCTCTCTATCTTTTTGAACAGCGTCTTTTGCTTTCTTAGCTTCTTCTTTATCAGGTGCAAAAATCAGATATAACCCGAATATAAGTAGAGCACCAAGTATTATATATCTGACAGCTGGAAAACTTGTCATCCACAAACGAACGTACCCTATTTTTGGAATAAGTAATACAGTTTTTCCAAGAACAGCATCATAAGGGATAAGTGTTGAACTTATATTATAATTATCTACATTGTTGTTTGTTATAGGATTATCCCCACTCACTCGATAATAATAATGAGATCCTGTACCATCTTCAAAAATTGTTATATTAATAACACGGTGGATAATCAAAATTCCATCATTAAATGAATTTGCTGATTCATATACTATAACATCCGCCATTTCTATTTTTTCAGGAGAACATCGATTGATGAGAAACATATCCCCTTGATCATAAGTTGGCCACATACTTGATTTAGGACCATTTTCTATAACAACTAATGACAAACCAAAAATCCCTCCAAACATCATTTTCACAATTAAGAAGATGATGATAGCAAAAACTGACAAATAAATCGCATCTCTTACATTAATTCTTTTTAGAATTTTAGATAAAGATGAAGACATTGTTTGATTTTTTGTTCAGAACACTATAAAATTTTTGCTTTATGAAGTAAAATAAAGGTGAAAAAAATTGAATAATCAACTTTATATTAGATTTTCATTCTAATGTCTTAATGAAAAAACTTGCAGATATCTCTGAAATAAGGTTTAAAACTGAACTTAAAACAGAGAATGAAGTAATTCTCGAAGTAGTTGGATATCTTAGGGATGCAGCATGGAGCTTAGAATCAGAAAAAACCAACTATTTTCCTGAGAGTTTCAAAGTTGACATAAAATTGTTTGCAAAAAGGGATCCTGACTTAATGGCAGCTCAAGTTATCAAGGGATTTCAAAAGGAAATTCCTCTAGTTTTTAGTAAAAAGGGAAAATGGACCGTTAAATGTAATACAAAGATAATCGAAGTTGAGATAAAAGAGCAGAGTTGATACAAATCTTTTAATAGTTTTAGGCTTTTTGCCGGTTAAATGGCACGCGATACACCTCTTATGGAACTAGCGTTGGAATATTTGAAAAACTATGGAACAATAACTCATGAGTTATCATTAATCCAAGGTTCCACAAAACACTCAATAGATTTTCTTATTTTAGTACAAGAGCTTTTAGTGGGAGTCTGGATTCTTGATTGGAAAAGATCTGTGGGAACTGACAAAATCATCCACATTGAACGATTAGTACAGAGAACAAATCTAAGTGGTGGGTTTATAATCGCAAACAACTTCTCACCAAATGCAAGAGAGTTGGCAAACCAAACTGATACTTTAGAATTAATAGAAAAAGCAGAGATATTGTATCATACTTGAGAACTTAATTCTAATTTTGTTTTGTTCCACATATAGGACAATAATATGAATCAGAAGGCAATTTTTGACCACATCTGATACAAAAAACATCCGGTCCTTTGTGTTTTTGATTCAAAGAATTTAATATTTCCAATGATCTATGCACTAAATCAATTAGAGCCAGAAATCCATTTATTACTATGTCTTGATACTCTTCATCTTTAATCTTCTTTTGATTCAAAATGCATCTAGAGAATGAGTATAAGTGAGTAGGGATTTTTCCAATATTGATTTTTGTTTCACTCTGGAGTTTAGGAGGAAACCATTCTTTGGATCCAACAATCATCATTTGAAAGAAATCAGAAGGTACCAATAAATCTTCATAACATGCTTGAATTGTTACATCGTCTTTTGCTTTATTTATATAAAATTTTGGAGATCCTTCTACAGTTATCTTTGAAGATTTCTCTGAAAATAATAACTGACCATTGCCTTCTATTTTTATGTCATCAACTAACCACAGCATATCTACAACGAAATTCTTTGCTTCTTCATATATTCTAACAATTAAACGAGTAGGAATTACTTCTCTGATTCTAAATCCATAAAATGTGCATTTCTTTTCATTATCAAGAAAGTATGATGTTGGATATAGAGTGCTGCTGCTAATTGCACTTTCATAAATAGCATTTATGGATCGAAAAACCATATTAGCTGCAGCTTCCATTTTTATCAAATAGATAATGACATACACAAATATAAACAATTGTTAATCTGCAAAAACACATCCTAAATGGTTGTTAATCACCTTAAGTGAAAAAACAATCGCTACGTTTTTAAGTAAGGCGACAATAGAAAGACTCGACTAATTTATAAAATAAATGGTGAAAAAAATATGAAGAAGAGAGCTGTATCTCCAGTAATAGCAACAGTCTTACTAATCGCTCTAGTAACAGCTGCAGCAGCAATTGTTTTCTTAGTGGTAATACCTATGCTTAGACCAGGTGCAACACCTTACTTTGTAGCTACACCAGGTTCATCTTCAGTAAATGCTACATATAGATCCATTTCAATTCAGATAGAAGCTAGAGGTGGAGATTTAGTATTTGATGGAGTGACGTGTGAACAAATAACAATCTTGGAAGTGTCCAATGTAGGCGCTTCTATTGCTGAAAACAATAAAATTACAGTAACTATAAAAGCTACTTTTGAAATAGGAGAAGAATATACTTTCACTTTTACCTTTACATCTGGTGATAGTACATTTGAATCTGTATTTGAGCACAAAGCATAAAAATTCTTTTTTCTTTTTCTTTTTCTTTATAATTTTTGATGTTTTAATTCACATTTAGAATAAAAGAACAGCTTTATTTAGTACATATTTTAATTCAATCAGAAATGTTTGAAAAAGTAGATGAAAAGAAGAACTATGAGGAACTTAGAGCTGTATTAGAAA
>JAEOTG010000004.1 GCA_016839985.1 Candidatus Heimdallarchaeota archaeon
AAGAGATTAAAAATGAGAACGCTTCGAATGGAAGAGATGAATTGGGTTAATATTAAAAAAGCGATTAAAGATGGTTTCAAAACTGTCGTGATTGGAGTAGGATCTACTGAACAACATGGACCTCACTTACCAACTCAGACAGACACTTTAATTGCTGACATCATGGTCAATTTGATCGCTCAAAAATTGGAAAACGCGTTACAAGCACAGACGATAAGAGTGGGCTGCTCAGATCATCATTTACCCTTTCCCGGGACAATATCGTTAAAAAAATCTACTTTGAAGGCGATTATTCACGATTATGCAGAGAGTCTTCAAAAACATGGTTTTGAAAATATTATTTTTATCCCTACGCATGGAGGAAATTTTAAACCATTAAAAGAATCTGTTGAGAAAGAGCAAGAAAATTACCCTAATATAAAGATTGTAGCATTTACAGATTTGATGAAATTTCTTGAAGTCCAGGATAAAATTGCCGCAAGTTTAAATATAACAGTAGAAGAAGCGGGAGGCCAAGCTGGTGAAGCAGAAACATCTGAAGTTTTGTTCCTCGCTGAAAATCTTGTGAAAAAAGAAAGATTCCAACCGGGATATCTTGGAGTTTTAGGAGAAAAAGAAATTGAAATGCTTTTTAAGAAAGGAATGCCCTCTTTAACTGAAATTGGTGTTCTTGGAGATCCAACTAAAGCAAGTAAAGAACATGGAAAAATCTATGTAGAAAAAATGGTTGACTTTCTAACAGATGAAATTAAAAAAGAAATTTAAAGAAATTTTTAGAACAGAATATTATTATAGTAATCGAGGAATAGAAATCTGCCATGTAGATGCTATAGACTTATAAGATTTTATTAGTATTATTAATTCTATTTTTTTTATCAAGAATTTCGGCTCTCTTCTCTTTAGGTAGATTCTCGCTAGCGTATCGAAGAATTAACCTAGATAGTTCTTTTTTGTTCTTTAACAAATATTCAATTATTACATCAGGTTTATATCTTGAACATGTTTTTAATAGCCATCCTATTCCTTTTTCAATGTAATTTTCTTTGGAAAACATTAACATTTTTTCCACCAATTCAAAAACATAATTCTCATCAAAATCTTTCCTCATCATAGTAATTTTGAGGAGGATAACCATCGAAGCCCTTTTTATCCATAGATTATCTGAATCTGACCATTCATTTATGATATTTATGGTTAAGGTTTCATTCCCCTTTTTACCTAAAAATGGACCTAAGAGTCTTACACAAGTAGAATCGCAGTGACTCCATGTGTGGCAATATTCAGAGTATTCATTTTTTATAATTTTGACAATATTTTCATTAAAATGTTTCTTGAATCGATTTAAGAAGAAAAATCCGGCAAATTTTTGTTCTTCGATATTTGTTCTAGTTAGTATTCTAAAAACTTCAATAGCTTCATCATAATTACATTCAAATTTTTCGTGAACGGACTTAACGATCTTTTCTATTTCGGGCATTCTAATTCCGTAAATGGTGTAATCAGGTATGTCTGGATTTAAGATCTTATATAATCTTTCTTCTTGATCTTCAGTTAACTTCTGAGTGCTTTGTACCAATAATCTTGAGATTTCCTCTACGATTGCATCTATCATAGGAATTTGTCTATTCCGGTTTTTCCATTCAATTCTTTACTTCTTTTTAAATAGGGTTCTACAAATTCTCTTACTTTAGAATTAAAATTCTTAAGCGTAGCTAATTCTCCTCTTTTATGCACATTTATAATAGATTCTTCTAGATTATTTAGATTTAACCCGGCCCATTTCATGGCATTGTTTGATTTACCAGTTTTAACAGCATCCAAATATTCTTTGTTCAATAACAACTCAGAAATCTTGTAATTCCACTTTCGGTAATCGTTCGGTATCCATCTCTTTTCTCTTATAGGTAATCCATACTCCTCGCAATAACCTAACAATTTTGCGTGCAATTTATTTACATAATCAGTAGGGGGGTAGATTTGTCCTTTATATAAATTTAGTAAGGATCTTACGATATGTTTATATTTACTATTCTTTAATTTTTTAATAAAAAATTCTGCTTGTTGATCGCGAATTGTCAAACCTGGTGAAAGAAGAATAAAATCAGCTCCCGCTTTTTTAGTTTGTTTAATTACATCGACCATGTTTTCGTCGTTATCTTCTAAAAAGGGGATTATTGGCATGAAATAAGTCCCAACTTGAATATTTGGAGCTTTAGTTTTTATCTGTTTTAAAGCTTCAAGGCGTTCCTTTGGTGGAGAAGAATAAGGTTCTAAAAATTGCGCCAATTCCTCGTTAGTCGTAGTGATCGAAAAACCAATGGTACACCATGTATCTTCTGCGATTTTATCTAATAACTCTATATCTCGCGTAATCAATTTATTTTTTGTTGCTATATTCAAGGGGAATTTGTGTTTAGCTATAACTTTCAGAATTTTTAATGTATTTTCAACCTCTTTTTCGATTGGTTGATATGCGTCACAAACACCACCAGGT
>JAEOTG010000400.1 GCA_016839985.1 Candidatus Heimdallarchaeota archaeon
ATAGATAATCATTAAAGAAAGTATATCTCCCATCTTCATCTTTCAAATAAGCAACAGCTGGTACATTATTTAGAAATAGAGAAAACTTCTCTTCTGATTCACGTAAATCTCTTTCTGCAGTTTTGTGTCTAAAAACTGTTTTTATTTGATGTACAAGTTCCGCATATTGACTTCTAGCATCTAATCCTTTTCTTAGATAATAATCAGCACCAAGGTTTAATGCTTTTATGACAACTTCTTCTCTCCCTCTTCCTGTAAAAATTATGAATGGAATGTCATACTCTTGAGTTTTTAATTTTCTAAGAAGATCTAAGCCATTAAGCTCTTCCATCATATAATCACAAACAATAACATCAAATGCTCTGGTTTCTACTCTTTCAAGAGCTTCTAATGGATTTGAGATTGAAACTACTATTATTTCTCCTTCACTGAGTCTCTCAACAAATTCCTTTGTGATTATAAGGAAATCCTCTTCATCATCAATATGTAGAACTTTAATTATATTTTGTTTATTTATACCAGATTCTTCTGGATTTAGGTCAATCAAATGTATAACCTCTTTAGATTTAATTATCTAACTTCCTTAAAATAGTTTTTTCGCACAAATATTAAAATTAGTTGATTCTATCGTATTATTAAACAAAAACAATGTGGAATGTTGAACTTGTCAATAAGATTATCTGAAAATATAGGAAATGATATTTCATTAATTGGTTCAATTTCTAATACCCCTTGGCAACATCTCATAGAAATTACAGAAACATATGGAAACATAGAATATCTAGATTTAGAAGATGGAAATCAGATCGTGATTTATTCGAAAAAACTGATAAAATGTGAAAGGAAAGTTAGAATCACCGGAAAAGTAATAGAAGTTACTGGAAAATCTAAAAGACCTGGAGACACTTCTGAAGAGGTTTATACTGAATATCAGATCATTGTTGATGATTGGGAATGTTTTAATTAGATTTTGTCTATTTATTATTTTAGAGTGGTATAGTTGATTGATGAAGACGAGATGGAATATCTCTTAGAGAGTTTACGAGATAAAGATCCTCATATAAGGATATTTACAATAAATTCCATAGTTGATAATAGTGATAATAAATCTGCTATACCTTCCCTGATAAAATGCCTTCTTGATGAAGTCTCTGAGGTTAGGAGTAGAGCGGCATGGGCTTTAGGAAAGATAGAAGCTTCAGAAGCTATAGATGAACTAGTCCAAGCATTAGGGGATAGTGATTGGAAAGTCAGAAAAAGTGCTGCAAGAGCTCTTGGAGATATGTATGCGTTTGATGCCATAAATGATCTTGTTTGGAAACTTGAAGATGAAAACTGGGAAGTGAGAAGCGAAGTAGCTGTTGTTTTAGAATACCTTGGATGGATTCCAAAAACTATTGATGAAGAAATTCTAAATATTATAGCAAAAGAGAAATGGGAGGAGTTATTGTATTTGAAGCAACTAAATTTGTACAAAATACTTAATTTCCTAAATGATCGTGACAAGGATGTAAGATCTAAAGCTGCTTGGGTTTTGGGTGAAATAGGTAACACAGAAGCAGTTCAGCCTTTATTCGATTTGTTTATGGTTGATTTAAATAATGATGTTAAAATTAGTGCTGCTAAAGCATTGGGAAAAATAGGTTCTGCAAAAGTTATAGATTTACTCCATGTAGCTACTCATGACAAAGATTGGTTTATTAAACAAAATGCAGCTGAAATACTAGGAATAATTGGTAATATTAGTTCTATAGAACCTCTCGAAAAATTATTAGAAGATGATAATCCTTTTGTGCAGAAAAACGCTCAAAAAGCCTTAACAAAGATAAAGAAGAATAAATAAGTTTGAGAAAGCTTCTGGAGATATATTTAAAATAGCTTAATCTTGTTGTAAGAAAGATATACTCAAAAATAATCCAAATGATTTGGAGGTTTATATATGTCTGATATTAGAAAAAGATTAGAAATTTCATTGGAAAGCTTCCATGCCATACAACAATTTCTTTTAGAAGAAAATAATCCCTTCATAAATGATCTATTAAATGTAATAGATAAATATGGAGGAGTAGACGAGATAAATAAGAAATTCGTAGAAGCAAGAAAACTCGAAACTATTTATGATAAACTCGCGGATGTAAATCCGGATTATATTGATAATCTTGAATGGTTAATAAAACAGAGAGATAATGAATCTTTCATAAGTGTTAACGAATATAAAAGAAAAATCCTTGGAAATGCAATTGATAGGATGACCTTTGATGATTCTTTTGCTGTAACTCTTGAATTATCAGCTTGTCAATATTTTCCATTCTTGATAAAAGGAGCAGAGAGAGCTATTGCAGAGAAAGAATTACTCCCTGGAAGAATTATTCGTGTAAGGAATATGAGTGAACAGGAAAAAGATGGTGATTTATTAGCTATGACCGCTGCTGTAGATATCATAGGAGCCTCACGAGTTGAAACATTAGATACAAAAGGAACACAACCAGGTCCAGATGGTCTACCAGTAAATGTTCATCTAGGGGGACCTGCAACAATTACAGGTTATTTTGGTGGTGTTGGTCAACCTAATGAATTTGCTCTAAAGTGGATAGACGAGTTTCTTTATTACTACACAAAATATGGTATCAAAGAAGTTTTGAACATAAATCCTGGGACTGTCATATTAGGTTATATGCTTTACAAGTTGGGGATTAATAATGAGTTCAAAATATCAGTGTATATGGGGAATGACAATCCATACAGTGTTCTTTGGACAATATTAACTGCAAAACTATTTTCAAGATCTGATGGAACTAGTCCATTAATTGGTTTCAACCTTTCAAATGCTGTTAACAATTGGACTATTGAGCTAAGCTCAGATATTAGGAATTATTTTGGTTTTGAAGATGTTATCCGTTTGGAACATCATATCATAGAGACTCAGAAATCCATTGTTCGACAACCCTATGATAGAACTCAAGAGTTACTAGAGATAGCTCCAAAAATTAGAAATATCAGTGCTAAACATGAAGGTGGTCCTGTTGAAATAGATCAAACTAGAGAACATCCTTCTGACATTCTTGATTACTTCAAAACTAAAGAACAAATCCATGAAGAAGGTATCTGGGATCATTTAGAACAAAATTATCTTGACAGACAAACTGCTATCAATAATACAGCTAAAGCTTTAACTGAAAAAGGTCTCTCCTTCATAGCTGCAAGAAATCTACATCATAGATAAATTCAAACTAGTGAATAAAATGAAAAAAATGGCTAGTGGGATGTACAATATCCTTGGTGAAGGTGCATTTGAGTATCTTGCAAAAGCTCAAGCTTTAGAAAGAGAAGGTAAAAAAGTACTTCATTTTGAAATTGGACAACCAGATTTTCCAACTCCTGAACACATCAAAGAAACTGCTTATGATTCAATTAAAACCAATTTTACAGGTTATGTTGCAGCTACAGGAATACTCGAACTAAAACAAGCTATACAAGATGAAGTTGAATTTTCCCGAGGTTTTAGACCAGATACAGAGCAAATACTCATTCTCCCTGGAGCTAAACCTGGAATATTTTTTACAATGCTAGGATTAGTAAATCCGGGAGATGAGGTGATTTATCCCGATCCAGGTTTTCCAACATATGGTTCAGTTGTAAAATATCTAAACGCTAGAGAAGTTCCTATAGCTTTGAATGAAGAAAATGATTTCAGATTAGATCCTAAAGACGTAGAAGAGAAAATTACTGAAAAAACTAAACTAATCATCCTAAACAGTCCTCAAAATCCTACAGGTTCAGTTATGAAGAAGCACGAATTAGAGAAAATTGCTGAACTTGCTGAAGAACATGAGTTATATGTTCTTGGAGATGAAATCTACTCCAAAATGCTTTATGATGCAGAATTTCATTCAGTAACAATCCGAGATGAAACTAAAGAGAGAACAATATTACTTGATGGATTTTCAAAATCATACTCAATGACAGGTTGGAGACTCGGGTATATAGTTGGTCCACAACAAGTTATAGAAAAAATGGGATTACTAATGATTAATGCTTTATCCTGCACAACATCTTTTGTTCAAAAAGCAGGGATTACAGCATTAAAAGGAGATCAAGAACCATTATTCGAAATGATGAGATCATTTAGGATAAGAAGAGATGCTATTGTTAAAGGTTTGAATAGCATACCTAATTTTTCTTGTTTAACACCTGAAGGAGCATTCTATACTTTTCCAAATATTAAAAAAACTGGAATGTCCTCAAGAGAAATGGCTGATCACCTTCTATATAATGCTCATGTGTGTTGTCTCCCAGGTTCATCATTTGGTCCAAATGGTGAAGGCTATATTAGATTCTCATATGCAACTTCTGTAGATACAATAAATCAAGCAATAAGACAAATTAGAGAATCATTTAATTGAATTTTAAAAAGAGAAGATAGTTTATTTTTTCTTCAAATTCAAATAGTATATTACAACTATGCAGACAATTTCTTCTTTAGTTGATTATTAGGTCTTGGATAGTGTCCTTTACCTCTAAATTTCTTTGTATAAATCGCCTTTTCTGGGCAATGGTTATAACAATACCAACAACCAAAGCATTTCGTCATATCAAATTTAGGTTTAGGATCAAGATAAATAGCATTGTATGGACATCCTTTTTCACATGTTCCACATTCTGTACATAATACTTCATCGACGAATTTCTTACCCATGTCGTCTCGTGCTTTCGTAGGAGTATGGAAACTTTCAGGAAATAGTTTGTTCAAAAGACTTATTCTCAGTTTTCTTATTTCAATTTCGCCTTCATCTAAGAAAGATCTAATAATGTAATTGAAATCTAAAATGAATCTATTGAAATTCTTTAATCTCCATTTTACAGGATTGTTAGTATTACCTATTCGTCTAACGTTTGCAGGAGGATAACTTTCAGGAACTTTTAAAGTATGACCTGTTACAACTCTAAAACCTCTTTCACTTACTCGCTTTGCTAGAATCTTTAATCCTTTTCCATACTTAAAACCGAAAGTCATGAAAACAAATGCCAGCTTATCTTTTTGTTGTGGTAAATTCTCTATAAACTTCTCGAAGAGAAAGGGAGGTCCAGCAAAATCGATAAAAGTTGCGAAACCAACTATGTCATATGAGTCTAACTCAGGTATTTCTTTGTTTTTTACCACATTGAATAATTCAAGGTCAATATTTTCCAATTTCTTTGACATATACTGACATGCTAATCTAGTGTTTCCAGAACCTGAATAATAGAAAATGATTCCCTTCATTTAATGACATTTTAATGCTTTTTTTTTCCTTTATAAAATTTTCAGAAGTTTAACAATGTTTCCTCCAAGAATTAAATCTTTATCTTTTTTAGATAAATTCAAGTTTCTGATTTTTTTGATGTTATTCTCTAAGTTATTCTCCCCCATTGGAGTATCAGATCCCATCAATATCTTCTCAATGCCAAATTTATCAATAGCTCTGTAAATTCTTTTTTCTGAAATAACATGATATGGAGAAATATCAAAGTAGAAATTCTCAAGTTCTTTTCCAAATCTGATAATAGTTTCTAGCCCCATTAAATGAGCTATTGTAAAATTTGCTTCAGAATGTTGTTTAGCTAATTCAATGATTTTTTTGACTTCTTTTGGAGAATAAGGGTGGATAAATATTGGTAAATGATGTTCTTCTGCGTATTTAACCAACTGCTTCATTTCCAAACTGGAGTTATTAAATCTCATAACACACTGATGTAACTTTATTCCATTAATCTTCCATGAAATTCTTACCTGTTCTAGTTTTTCTAGAACTTTTTGTTGGTTTGGATTTAACCAGAAATATTGAATAATTCTCTCAGGATATTTCTGTTTAAAGGAATAAACAAGATCATTACCCACATCACTGTCTTTTACTCCTCCCTTAAGTTTAATAAATAAATGTAGAAACCTATTTGAAACCATGATTAAATGACGATTTTTTACTATCCGACTCTCTTTTATTTTTGGTACATTAGGTCTATCATTTGAGCTAAATCCACCTGAGCATAAAACTACTTTATCTACACCAATTTTATCTAATAGCTTCACGAGTAAATCAGGATTACCGAATTCTCCCATAGCATGAGCATGACCATCAATTATCATTCTTAATTAAAAAAGGGATTTCTACTATTTCTTTTTTTCTTATCTAGTATAAGTATTCATTATTGTAGACATGA
>JAEOTG010000401.1 GCA_016839985.1 Candidatus Heimdallarchaeota archaeon
GAGATTTTGTAATTACGTTCAGTCATTGTGTATCATGACACTATTTTTCTAACTTATAGTTTTTTTGTTGGTCTCATCTAGTCAAGAAGATTGAAAGAAAATCATTTATAGCAATTCGATTATTTAACGATAGATACTATGTTAGACAAGGAAACTTGTGGTAATTTTGAAATTTACAAAGATGAAGAGAATTGGTGGATTGTTAAAGACATTAGAGACAACAAAATAATTGGAAAATTTCAAAACAAAGAAGATGCTCTAGAAAAAGTTGCTGTATTTTTACAAGATGATGAAGAAAGAATTGAATCAGAATCAACATGCTGAGTGTTATGATTAAATCATCGGATGATATGTATTTATATGAAATAAATGATCATTTTTTTATCTTAGATCCATATTCACAGATGTTTTGGTCTGTTAAAGACATAGAAGTTGATAATCTCCTTCTAATTATTGAACGATTAAAAAAATATAATTTCTTCAAACAGAGAGGAGAATTTGCAGATGAATATAAGAAGCTGAAAGAAGATATTAAGCACATTGTCATTAATCCTACTTTCAAGTGTAATTTAGATTGTTGGTACTGCTATTCAATTGATAAACATCATAAAAACCTTGACGAAATGTCATTGAATGATATCCAAAAAACAATCTTCTTCTTTGCTAATTACAAAAACGAAATAAAATCAACCACACCTTTAGCAATTTCTATGTTTTTTACAAGTGAAATTACATTAGACTTTTCATTATTCAGAGAAGTAGAGAGATTTATTAGTCAGATTCAAAATGATTATAGTTTCGATTTTTATCTTTTTCCTGCTTCAACAAATTTAATGACTGTATCAGATGAATTTGTAGATTTCATAAATAAATACGGCTATATCAATGTATCACTGGATCTTGAAAATAAGGAACAAGTTGAAACTTTACTAAAAAACATCTCAAGATTTGGATCAGCTGTTGTAAAGCACTGTATTATACCTTTGAATTCTAAGATGAATAATCTCTTCAAAATTTATACTACATTTATGAAATCATTTGATTATGTCTCAATGAGGCCTGTTAGAGTTACATCAAATTCCAAAATACCATGGACTGAAAAATCAATTTATGATTTTAAACAAGAATTAGCAAAACTAATTGAGAAACTTCTATCGCTAAAAGAAGAGGAATTAGTGAAATTTCTCTATAAACTTGGATCATCTGATTATTTAGCTAAATTTATTGATAGAATAACTTCTAGAAAGAAATATTATAGTAGGTGTTTAGCAGGAAAAAATGAAATTGCAATTAGTCCAAATATGAATTTCTATCCTTGCTCTGGCTTAATTGGTAATGAAAAATATAAGATAGGTTCATTGTCTGAGGGATTATTTCTTAAGAATATTCCTAATCTTAAAAAAACAAATAACGTGATCAATTCGCAATGTAAAAAATGCCCTATTCGTTTTTATTGTGGAGGTCTTTGTTTAGATTGGTTAGAAAAACAATATCCCATCGATGGTAGAAGAACAAATTCTATTGAGTGTGAAATAAATATTCATTATTTTAAATTATGTTCTTTTTTTATTTTCAAAATATCAAAGATTAATTCAAAGCTTTTAGATCTTATTTCAAGAAAAAAAGAGATAGACAATAGATTGTTCTATCCATTAGATTTTAAGGATTTTAGTTTCTTTTTTCAATCTAGTTCAAACTTATGGTAACCATCCAATTAGAGTTGGAAAATTGTCTATATTTTGGACGTTAAAGAGTGAGAATATTATCATTAATATCCAGCTAAACAAGAACCAAAGAAGGAATGTTCCTACAGTAGAATATACTGATCTTCGTTCAGAAATTCCTCCTCCCATAACCCAAAGTAACCAACAAACAAGGAAGATGATTATACCAAAAGTAATATCTCTAGCTGTTCCTAGTGGAATATTTAGTCTAAATACCCAAATGAGAGATGCTACTATTGCCATGATTATATTTAACCAACTCCATTTTTTGACATCTCTTCTGAACATTATAGAACACATAATTCCAGCAGATATGTAAAAGAGAACTATATTTATTACAATTTCAAGTATTGTTACTACAGTTTCACCTAATGCCATAGTAATTGACTGAATTTTAGAGTAAATAAATTTTCTCAAAGTAATCGCAACATTAACAAAGCAGAACCTTTATGTTTTTTCAGATGTTCTTTCTCTCTGAACGAAGTAAGAAATTGCAGGATTGTGCCATTTGTGGGAACGAAAATATTATAGCTAACACCTTAGAGATATGTAAGGACTGTTTAAGAAAAGAACCAGAAAAAACAAGTGATTATATTTCTGTTGCTCATAAAAAAGCGAGAGAAAAGATGAATTTACCTATAGTTGCTCCTCATAGCGTTGATACAAATTGTTCATTATGTAATCACGAGTGTGGAATAGGATTCAATGAAAAGAGTTTTTGTGGTTTAAGATATGACAAAGGTGGAAATTTCATATCTTTGCCAAGTAAAAATCAAGGTGTCTTAGATTATTATCTTGATCCTCTCCCCTGTAATTGTTGTGCAGCTTGGTTTTGTCCTGCAGGAACTGGAGCAGGATTCCCAGAATATGCTGCAAAAGAGGGAAAAGAGTATGGACATCATAATCTTTCAATTTTCTTTTATGGTTGTTCATTTGATTGTCTGTTCTGTCAAAATCAGAATCATAAGAACATCAAAGTTGGAGCTAAAGTTACATCAAATAGATTAGTTGATGTCTATAAAGCAAACAAAAGTATAACTTGTATATGTTATTTCGGTGGTTCTCCAGAACCTCATTTTCCTTTCGCTATAAATACCTCTGAAAGGATACTTGAAGTAGCAAAAGAAGAGAAAAGAATAGCAAGAATCTGTTGGGAATGGAATGGTTTTGGAAATCGGAAATTTGTTGAAAAAGCTGCAGAATTATCATTGGTTTCTGGAGGTAATATGAAATTTGATTTGAAAGCTTGGGATCCTAATATTCATCGAGCTTTAACAAGTGTAGATAATAAGGCAGTTCTAGAGAATTTCAAATATGTAGGAGAAACTTTTTTTGAAAGACGTCCTGAGCTTCCTGTATTAAATGCTACGACTCTTTTAGTTCCAGGATATATAGATGAAGAAGAAGTAGAAAATATTGCATCTTTCATTGCATCCATCAATGAAAAAATACCTTATTCGTTATTAGGTTTTTATCCCCACTTTGAATTTACAGACATGCCTTTAACATCTAGAGAACAAGCAGAAAACTGTTATAGAGTTGCAAAAAAACATCTGAAGAATGTAAATATTGGAAATAAACATCTGCTAGCTTGACATAATTTCATTGACATTAATCCCGGATTAGGATTCTACATAAAAGAAATGACTATCACATCTCTTTTTACAATCACTATTTCCAAAATTATTGATTGGTGTTATCTTACTAGTTTTAGATAAAAAATTTGCTATTTCACATTCATTTTTTTCATTTGGGAATGCTGCTATGCCATGAAATTGACATATGTCTTTTGAAGTGACTTGATCAATATGCCAATGAAGTTTTTTTTCTTTACGAAGATGTCTATGAATTCTTGATGACAATCCTCCGCTTCCAAAAGCACTTCCAACATAGATATAAAATCCACTTTCAAGCAAAATTTCTTCATTTCTTATTTCAATTCTAGAAGGTTTAGTTATCTCAAGATAAAGCAAATATGTTCCATTTATTTCTTGAGTAAACTCAATAACTGCTCCTCGTAGAATGATTATCCCTCTTCTAATTTTGTTGCTTTTTCCCAATTACTTTGAGCTTTTTCTTTCTCCCCCAGCTCTTCATATATATCACCTATTAAGCGAAATAATTGACCACTCTCATTATATCTTAAAGCTTCTTTTAATAAAGCTAATGCACTTTCATACTCTTTAGAAGCCCAATAAAGTGATGCTAAGGATAACGAAGCATCTTCAAAAGAAGGATCATGATTTAGACATTCTTTAAAATATCTGATAGCGTCTACTATATTTGCATCAGCAGCATAGATTTTTGCTAAGCTGTAATAACCAAGAACATTATCAGGGTCAATTTCTATAACTTTATAGAATGACTCTAATGCTTGTGTGAAATTTTGTTTTTCTTCAAAGGATTTCCCCAATTGAAACCAAGCAGACAAGTTTGATGGATTAGCTTCTGAAGCTTTATTGAAGTACTCAATAGCTCTATCAAAGTTGTCAAGCTCAAAATATGTTTGTCCTATTTGTACAAGTATCCTGTCATTAGTGGGATCTATTTCTTCAGCTCTCATAAGATTGTTCCAGCACTCTATTTCGTTTCCCATCTTTTGAAAAATCGTAGCTAGTAAGCTATAAATTTCTGCATTTTCTTCAAACTCTAAATATTTCGATAATGCTTGATTTGCATTCACATACTCTCCGGTCTCATAGTATAACACACCTAGCTTTTGCCAAATTTTGTATCTTCGCAAATCAATTTCAATGACTTTAATCCAAGAGATTTTAGCTTGATTATACTCTTCTGATACATAATAAGCATCCCCAAGAAGTTCCAAAGTATCCAGATTTTCAGGAGTTAATTCTAATGCTCTGTTCAGATACCTTAATGCAATATTTGGATTAGACTCCATCAAGTGAAGCTCACCCAATGTGTTAAAAATTTCTGTACAATCTTCAAATTCTGATATCTTTTCTTCAAGAATATTTATAGCTTCCTTTATTTTGTTTTCTATGATTAAATCTTCAATTCTAAGTAGCAATGCAGAGAGTTGTGGATTTTCAGACATTGAATGTTTTTTCCAATCTATACTTAAGAATATTTTGAAACTACTTTAATGAAAAAAATAACAAAAAAATTAAATTCATACTAAACTTAAGTAAATACAGATGTTCCAAGTTATAGCAAGACGAGATGATAATGTTGGTTATCATATCTTTCTCTCTGATATACCAGATGAATTATCCAAAGACTCAATTGTTTATATGCCAGAACTTTCAACAAGGGAACATCCCCATCTTAAATATGTTTCAAAATATACTCATGAATCAGGTAATGTTATTGTGAAACTCGTCAGAAGTGATGGTTTTGATCAGTATGATAGACCTAAAGCTTTGTCCCACAGTTTAATTATTCCTTCTGAAGAGTATAATTTTAATTCCCTTAACTTCTATTCCTCTCCTCTTATTCATACAAATTTGTTTGATGATATAAGTGAAGAACCAGGATTGCTAGATGAAGATGCTTTTCGTAGATCTAAGAATGAAATACTTGATAAAATTGAAATGAAAACACTCAGAGAAATGATTGTCGCTGCAATGATAGAACCACAAGTAATAATCCAACCTGATCTAGAACTAAGAGATTTAATTGATTTAGCGAGTTTAGTAGATAAAGCTATCCCCTTCGAAGCTTCTTATGATTTTTCCTTAATAAGTTATTCAGATAATAGCTGTAATGAGTTTTTAGTCCATAATTTGCTTTACTATTTCTCAAAAGAACAAGAAATTGTTGAGAAGGTAAAAATAAGAAACCTTCAAGAAAAAATTAAAAAAATAGCAGAAGAAGAGGAGAGATATCTTGATTGGTACATATATCTGATAGTGAGAGAAGAATATGA
>JAEOTG010000402.1 GCA_016839985.1 Candidatus Heimdallarchaeota archaeon
CTTATTGTAATATCAACATCTTCCCCACCCAAATGCCATGATTCATTAACCATTGCTCGCAGTTCAATCAATAGTGCAAATTCGCTAGTATTAAAAACAAGATATTGGGTATCTGAATAACTATATTCATCTTCAGCATACACTGTCAAAGTATGCAATCCTGCTGATTCAGGTAAAAATGTAGAGTAAATATTTGGTCTTGATTCAGACCATGGGAGGAATGGGTTACCATCCCATCTATATTGTACAAATGCAAGAGAAGAGATATCGGTAATCTCTACCTCTATTAGTTTATTTGATGGTTGAAGGGTATCATTAATAACATTGTATAGATTAATTAGTGGAGGTAATGAATCAATTCTGAATATAAAGAAATATTCTTCAGAAGTGAAAATGTTAGTAAGATAAAATGTTAGATTATGGATTCCGTCTCCAGTAGGAGCAAATATGTCATAATCAGGTGCAAGTAGTAAATTGAAAAGTGTTCCATTTTTATTCCACTCATAGTTTGCAGTATCATATCCAGCAATCGAGAAATTAAGTAATGCTCCACCTGGAATTCTTGAATTATTTATAGGATTATTCAAAATGAGAAAATTTACCGTAGGATCATAGCCAATTTCATATACTACAATTCTAGTATTATTGAATTCATCATGAGCTTTTATTTCTAGATAATGCCATGATTCTGTTAAAGGAATGGAAGTTTCAGCAGTACTTTCAAAGAAAGTAAAACTATCACTATCCCATCTGAAATAACCTTCAGATGAGTCTAGAATATTGATTGTAACATTTGTTGGTTCAGTGTAGTAAGATCCATTAGTAACTCCTAAGACATAGATTTCCGGATATTTAATACTCCTATACTTTATCTGCATACCAAGTACAAACTCATAATTGGAAAAATTGTATATCTGAGAATATTCTCCATCGCTGATAATCCACTCATAATCTTGAGGACTTCCTTTTGAAGAATATAAATTAACTTCACCATTGATTTCTGTATCTTAAACTTTTCCTTCAAACCTTAATTTCAAACGGTTATTTGCTGGAATCAAATATGTATCGTTGAGCATAGGATTGAATATTTTTTGATTTCCTTTAACTAAATTTGCTGGTAAATCTTCTTCATAATTGAGAATTTCAGTTGTATTAGAAGTTAGGGGATCATAAATATATAGACTAATTCTAAATGTAAAAACGAGTGAAGGATGAAGCAAAGTATCAATATGAGTAATTACATATACTTTCCCAGAAATCAAAGTATCGTAATCAAAACTAGAAGTGAACATACATGAATTTGTGAATGGAGATTCTGATAATGACAAAGGTTGATAAGTATCATTCTCTTTTGGCCAAGTCGCCCCTTCATTTGAATCCATTAGGAAACGAAATTCTTGAGCTAAACCACCAGTATTATTCATATCTTCAAAATCCTCAAGCACAAGAACTTCAACATCTTGATCAAATGTGACATTTGAGTCATGTGTAAACATTCCTTTTAAACGGAAATCACCTGGAATTGTCTGTTTTCTCACTGGAAATTTAGGATCTGGTTCCTCTGGAAATTCTTCTATTTCATTTGAGTTGTTAGATTCCCAGTTATCACTAATTGAATCAAAGAGATTATCGACATTTACTGGATCTAATATCTGATAATAGAGTAGAGAATTAATACATAGGATGATTAGGAAGGAAGATAAAATTTTTCTTGAATTATTCATTTAGATTTTTTCCTCCTTAATTGTTCTACGTATTTTAAATGATTTAGTTTTGATTAAATCAATTATTATTTTGCTAGTTTCCTTCATTTTTCCACTACTCAATTAACTGTAAAGTTTTTTCTATTGCTCTAGTTATTGAATCATCATAGATGGTTGTACCATTAATTTCTACATCTACGATCTCATCTAAACCTAAAATTTCGGTTATTTGATTTACAACATTCTCTTTTTCTTCTTTTGGTATTAAATCCATTTTGTGAGCGAGTACTATTATTTGGACTTCTTCATTGAATTCTCTTGCAACTTGTTCAGTCATATGAAAATATACCCTAGATTCCTGATATTCCCAAAAATTTGAAGCATCTATAACAAAGAAAATAGCATTAAGATCAGAGAATATTAACTCTCTTGATTCTCCCAAGGCTTGTTCTAAGAAAGAAATCTGCCCACCTATATCGTAAATAAAAATATTCATATCTTTAAAACTTCTTGCATGTCTTGTATAATTTATAGTTGCAGGAATATCTGTTGTATCTTCAGGATTCAAACCACTAAAAACAACATGAATTATAGATGTTTTTCCGCTATGAGTTAAACCAATAAACAGTATTTTTTTACTATCTGCTCCTTCTTCAATTTCTGCTTCAAATTTGGATAATATTTCTACTTCTTTACGAAGATAGCTCATCTTAGCTAATAAATTATCTTTATCAATTAAATATTTTAAGTTACTTGCACATCAAAAGAACTTTGTAACCATACAAGAATTTCACAGAAAAGAAGTCATGCCAAGAATGTTAAGAATGATTTATAGGTTAGTCAAAGAAGAATCTAAAAAACGTGTCCAGTACTGATTGTTCATTTTTTTCTCAAAAAATCTTTCAATTCTTTTTTTTTGCTCTATAAACCATCGTATAATTCTTCTATCTGAACCAACAACAGAGTTAGGACGCGCTTTAACATTCGCAAAAATCATTAAATTTATAATACAACCTTTGAAATTAGCGTCAAAGCAAAATTAGTTGATAAAGATGGTTCGAGTTAAGAATCCAGATGAAATTCGCGATATGATTAAAAACCATCCAATGGAGCAAAGAAGAGTCTTTTCTATTTCTGCTCACATTGACCATGGAAAAACAACAACTAGTGATTATCTATTAAGAAAAGCCGGTTTAATGTCAGATGCTGA
>JAEOTG010000053.1 GCA_016839985.1 Candidatus Heimdallarchaeota archaeon
GTATTGGTAATCCTATGGGTAGTTAGAATATCAGTGTTTCTGACTTTAAGGAAATTCGGAAAAGACGAGGGTACTGGTGAAGATCGAAGATTTAAAAAATTCCGTGATGAATGGGGTAAATCTCTTTGGTGGAAAGGTTTTCTTCAAGTATATTTATCACAAGTTTTTTTGGTAATTATTATAGGATTACCTGTGCTTGTTGTCACTGCATACACATCTAATGGTAGACCTCTATGGTTACTCGATTTTATAGGAATTGGCATTTGGTCAATTGGTTTTCTCTTTGAGTTTATTGCAGATTTACAAATGCACTTATTCAAGAAGAAACCAGAAAATAAAGGTAAAATAATGACAAAAGGACTTTGGAAATATTCACGTCACCCTAATTATTTTGGCGAGATAACTATGTGGTTTGGTATGTTTTTCATAGCTCTATATGAATTTAAAGCTTGGAACTTCGCATCAATAATAGGTCCTATTATTATCGCATTGCTTTTAATCTATGTAACAGGACTTCCCTTAGCAGAGAAGAGGTTTGAAAATAATAAAGAATATCAAGATTACAAGCAAAAAACAAACGCATTGATTCCATGGTTTCCTAAAAAGAAATAACAATGTCAAAGTCTTTAATTTTTGATTCTATCAACTAATGATTTATGATGAGAAAAGATAGAATTCCTTTAATATAAGCTAGTTTAGATTGCAAGAGATATTGAAATGTATGGCGTAATAAATGAGTTTAAACACATAGAAATGCCACAGATGTTGTCTCTTGGTACTAATATGTTTTTAAGTCTCCCTGAAATTATAGAAAGACTATCATTAGGAAATAAATGTCTTTTAATAACAGACAAATTTGTGGAAAACAAATATGGGAAAGAAGTTAAAATTATATTGGAAGAAGGGAAAATTGAAACAACAGTATCAATAATTGAAGATAGCACATTAGATGAAGTTGATAAACAAATTTCTGTTTTAAAAGAACTAGGTACTAATTTTGTTGTTGGTTTGGGTGGGGGAAAGCCAATTGATGTAGCAAAATTAACATCTTTTAAAGCTAATCAAAGATTTATTTCAATTCCTACTATTGCAAGCCATGATGGAATTGCTAGTTCAAGGGCATCATTAAAAGGGATAGGTGAAAGGCATTCAATACAAGCAAGACCTCCTATTGCAGTTGTAGCTGACACAAAGATACTTGATAACTCACCTTATCGTTATACTTGTGCGGGTTGTGGGGATATTTTAGCCAAAAAGACATCACTTAAAGATTGGATGTTATCACACAGAATTAGAAATGAACCAATATCACCAACTTCAGTTGCTCTCTCTGAAATGACAGTTAAACTCATTTCTGAAAACGCAAATCTAATAAAGAGCCATTCTGAAGGATATAGTCGTATTGTTATGAACTCATTAATAAGTAGCTCTTTAGCTATGTGTGTAGCAGGATCTTCTAGACCCGGGAGTGGGTCAGAACACATGTTCAGTCATGCTCTAGATTCTATAGCAGAAACTCCAGCTTTACATGGAGAACAATGTGCGATAGGAACTATACTAATGGCTTTCCTCCATGAGCTTGATTGGGAGAATATTCAATCAATAATGAATACTATAGGAATACCAACTACAGCAAAGAAGGCCGGATTAAAAGACGAAGATATCATAGAGGCATTGAGAATAGCTCACACAATAAGACCTGAAAGATTTACTATTCTAGGAAAAGATGGACTAACACATGAAGCTGCCGTAAATGTAGCAGTTAAAACTAATGTAATAGATTAAGTTATATTTCCTAATATTAAAAAACAATTTCTGTAAAGTTCCTTTGAAATGATAATAACCCTACTAGAGAAAAACATTGCAAAAATAGGTTACACTTTCACGCACATGGGAGGAACAAAAATATGTGCAAAATGTTCTTTAAAGAAAGTTTGTGTAGAAGCTCTTGAAACTAATGTTTCATATGAAGTACGAAAAATAGGTGCAAAAGAGCATAGATGCTTAATAGATGATCAAGTAATGATTGTATGTGAAGTTGAGATAACTAATAACACAATTACTGTTGAAAGCCAAAAATATCTAGAAGGTATTATCATTAATAGACAACCGTTAAAATGTAACGAAATACTTTGTGAAAACAATGAATACTGCATTCATCCCAATTTTAATGAACAATCAAGAGTAAAAATTATTAAAATATTGAACAAAATAAAATGCCCTTTGAGTTATGATCTTGTCTTAGTAGAAGCTAAGATAATATAACAGAAAAAAGAAGAATAAAGTACTATTTCTTCTCTATTTCATAATCTTCAATAAATGTCACTTTATTGTATTTAGAAGTTATTTCTCCTAAATCCCTAGTTACACCATTCCTGATGAATTGTATATATTCCATAAATCTAGTGTTTTTTGGTAATTCCACAATGATAGTCTTATCTTTAAGATCAATCTTTGTTGTTGAGAAATCGACACCAGGTAATCTTTTTTCTAATAAACAAATGAATTGTTCTTTGATATCAGTTATCTTTTTAATAACTTCAACATCATAAACTAAATCGTTTCCTGCTAAATCGTGATTGAAATCAACTTTTACTCTACTACTTGATACCTTAAGAATCCTTCCCATTTGACCTCCAATTTCAACCTTTGTATCTTCTTTTGGTTTTATTTGATGTCTTTGAAATTCTCTTCGTTGAATTAATCTTATCTTAGATCTGTCTCTTAAACCAAATCCTCTCTTTGCTTCAACTTCAATAGTTTTGCTTTGACCTTCTTTCATTCCCACAATCTGATCTTCCAATCCCTCAGGAAGCCATTTTTTTCCAATTATCAGAGTGAATGGTCTATATATTACCTTTTCATCGAAAATATCTTCTTTCTTCGCTATACTTTCAGAAGTAGTATCAAATACAACATTATCTTCTTTTGTTTTTCCAGTATAATTTATTTTTACCATGTCGCCTGCATGAAGAGAAACCATAAAGTTCACCGTTTATTTTATTACACAAGTAAAAGATAAGTCAATAGTCTTATTTAAAATTCTGGTTTTCGCTATACTTTTTATTTTTTAATTGTTCTAAAAGTGAGTCGAAATTTGATTTTTCCCTGTTTTCTTCTATATCTTTAACAAATTCTTTTAAAATTTTACATCTCTCTTCTGCTAACTTCTTTGTAAAAGGAAAATGCATGAGTTCTGGTAATTTGAATAGTTTTTCATCAAAATGCTCTAGAGCTTTTTTGAGATCGTATTTTTTTTCAATGCTGTAGCTTATTGTACGGTATAATCCCATAGCACCCAAAGCATCAAGTGCATCTGCATCCTTTAGGATTTTACCCTCTTTTGATTTTGGTTTGATTTTTTTACTAAATCTGTGCGAGAGAATAATATCACATACTTCAGGTATCATATCATTGAGAGAATGTTCTTTTAAAAATTCAGTAGCGATATCAGCGCTTAATTCCGCATGACATCTTCCTGTTGCTTCTTCTATGGGTCTACCTGTGTCATGAAAGAGTGCAGCAATAATTAGAACATCTAATTTAGCATTGAGTTCATATCCAAGTTTCATACAAGTGTGAGTAACCCGAATTGTATGCTCAAGGGAATGTGATTTTTTGTTTCCAGATACTAGAAATTGTTTTAATATAAACTGATAGGCTTTTATCAAGATTCCTTTAAATTCGTAGTAATTTGGAAAAAACTCTAAGTAATCTTCTGAATCTTTCATTTATTCTTTCATCTCATAGATATTATGAATGTCTCCTTTAATCCTAAAATCCTTATCTATTTCAATAATAGCAAAATTTCCTCTTGTGATTGGTCCTGGATTAATGATTGTGCATTTTTTATATGTAGAAATTGTCGGAGATTCATGTATGTGACCTGAAATAACTAAAAATATATTGGAAAATTTCTCTATGGTTTTTTTTATTTCATGGGAACCCCCATGTTTGTTAAAAGAAATTAAATCCGCTTTTGTTCCATAAGGTGGAGCGTGAGTAAGTAAACAGACTCTCTTTTTTGCTCTTTTTAGCTCAAGAAGAAGCTTATAATTAATTCTAGGTTTGTGAGATCCAAAACCTACTATCGTAAAAAAACTAATTTCTTCTATTGAAGATTCTAGATGTTTTGCAGAGGTATCGAGTGTCTCTAAATCAATATCTGGGTCACAGTTACCAAGCACAAAAAAAGTCTGAAAATCAGAATTGGTGATAATATCTAGCAATTCCCTCATATCTTCGATTGAACCAAAATTAGTTATGTCACCAGCTATAAAGCAAATTTTAGGTGGATTGGATAAATTTTGAACTTTGTCTAGAATATTCGTTAAAGTAATGTTTTGACTATGAATATCAGAAAGAATCAGTATTTTTGTACTCATAGAAACACTAGCCTATAACATTTAATTCCATGAAAGCGAAAATTCCTGAATACGAAAATTCTTCTGTTTGTGTATTGAATCTCCATATTTCAAAAACGATTTTCACACCATTTTCTCCTACAAGCAATGATTCAAATTGGCTTGAAAAATACAAAGTTACATTTGTTGGACTCCAGATATAACTCCCTGTGAAAGTGCCAATTTCTTGTTTCTCTTGCTTTGTTGCTGGAAACAGTATTTTTTCATAAGTATGATTTGAATACATCAAATAACATTCAGTTGTAACCAAAGGTGTTTCAGAATTTACAGTATGAGATAATTTTGTTATTTTAATCTGAAGTTGATAATAGGTTACTTTATTTTCAAAATTTTTAATCATGAAATAAGTTGTATAATTGCTATGTCTATGAATAAAATAAGGTTGCCTGGCAGCTTCATATACACCCTCTCCATCATTGTATTGTAATAAAGATATTTCAGAGAAACCTTCTCTTGGGTATGAAAAGAATGTAGTACTAAACACTGTAACAATAACAATAATAATTATAGAAACAACAATAAGAGAAATGAATCTCTTTAGATTAGTGCTTCTAGAAATTATTTTGTTAAATCCTTTTTTCTCCATTGTTTAATACACCTTCACTTTCATAAATTATCTCTAATCTCTCATAATTTTCAACTTTCTTTATTTTATACCAAGGATAAATTTTTGTTAAGAATAAATAAAGGACAATCACCGTTAATAGAGCTGAAAAAACACCTATTAAAGAAAAGAGAATCGTACTTTTTTGTTTATTGCTCTTAATAATTTCATCTAATTGTTCAAGAACAAAATCAAGTTTTTCATTTGCTTCATTTTCAATTTGTATTGCCGTACCATACTAATTCTCAATTGTTTTTGACTTTGCATCTTGAATTAATTGTAATGCTAAGTCCATTTCTGATGTTAGTTGCTTAGCTTCAGAATTTGTGATAGGGATTTCCTCAAAAAGCTTAAGTGCTTCAACTAATTTATCACTGGCATTATTAATTAATGTCAAAGCTTCCTGCTCTGTTTGAGCATAAGAATAACCATTTACTAAAAGAAGTAGAAGAAATAATATGACTCCCCAACCTATCCTTCTAACTTTCCAATATCTAAACACTTTCTTTCACTTTCTTTTTATTTTTGATTTCATATTTTCAAATAGAATCAATAATTTCTTATTTCTGCTCGAACCGATATAAACTCTCAATAGTGATGATAATAATGAAGCTGTAAAAGTAAATGAACCAATTATGATAGCAAATGGAGTTGAATTAATAATCCAGACTTGATTGAGAATTAATCCAGAAAAAATTGCAATTCCAACATTTACTCCAATCGCAATTAAAACTCTCTCAAACTGATCTATTGTTTCATATAATTTCGGAAAAAACAGATTTGTGACTGACCATCCTGGGATAAATAAAATAAATAAAAATCCAAAAATCACACGAAGAAACAAAAAAGAGGATTCTTCAGGGATTAGAATAATAATTGGAAAGAACAATGCAGTCAACAAGAAAATAGTCCAAAATTCAATTGAGAAATAGTTAACTTTGATAAAATATTCTGGTATGGTTTCAGGTAATTTTCTAATGATTTTTGGAGATCCCAAATGGATTCTCTTAGTTTTTTCTAATTCTTGAACAACTAAAAATACTTCATATTTATCCTTGCTTGTTAACTCTACTGTCCTTTCTATAAGTTTCTTAACTGTTTTTGGTTTCTCCTCTTGCAAGGTTTTTTGTACTACTTTCTCAATTGTATTACTATCTGTTTTGTTCATACCTTCGATAATACAGAAATAATAATAAAAAAAGGTTTTTGAAAAAAAATTATCAAAAAGAGGTAAAAAAGAGATTATTTAAGTCTGAATCACAACTCACTCACTATTCTTTTTAATCTCACAACTCACTCACTATTCTTTTTAATTCTTCAACTTTATCTGTTTTCTCCCAAGTGAATTCAGGTAAATTCCTACCAAAATGACCATAACACGCGGTTTTCAGGTATATTGGTCTTTTTAATTCCAACTGTTCTACTATTACCCCTGGTCTGAACTCAAAAACTCTCATTACAGCTTCTCTTATTTTATTAATTTGTGTTTTTTCTGTATTAAAACATTCAATGTTTACTGACAAAGGTTCAGGTTCTCCAATACAATATGAGACTTGAACCTCACATTTATCAGCCAATTCTGCTGCCACCACGTTTTTAGCAACATATCTTGCAGCATATGATGCAGAACGATCAACTTTTGAAGGATCCTTTCCTGAAAATGCACCACCACCATGTGAATGTTGTCCATATGTGTCCACTATGATTTTCCTCCCTGTTAAACCTGAATCTCCATGAGGTCCTCCTACTACAAAACGTCCTGTTCTATTAATGTATATTTTAGTTTCAGTATCCATTAGATTCTTGGGGATTACTTGATGAACAACCTCATTTATTATACCTTTTACTATTTCCTCTTGAGTGACATCTTCTATGTGCTGTGCAGCAATAACAACAGCCTCAATTCTGAAAGGTTTATTCTCCTCATATTCAACAGCAACTAATGATTTCCCATCTGGTTTAAGAAAAGGAAGAATTCCTTTTTTTCTAACTTCACTAAGTTTTGCAGTCAATTTATGAGCTAAAATTATGGGTAAGGGCATATATTCTGCTGTTTCATTTGTCGCATAACCAATCATAATACCTTGATCCCCTGCTCCTTGCTCTTCTTTTTCTCCTTTTCTTACTCCTTGTGAAATGTCGGGAGATTGTGAATGGATAGTATTAATAACTGCACAACCTCGATAATCAAAACCTATGCTAGAATCATCATAACCTATTCCCTTTATCGTATCCCGAACTATTTTATCATAATCAATAATGAACTTCTTTGTTGTAGTAATCTCTCCTCCAACTAGAACAAGCCCAGTTGTAACAAAAGTTTCACATGCAACATGTGCATTAGGATCTACACTTAAAATGGCATCAAGAATTGCATCTGAAATTTGGTCACAGACTTTATCGGGATGACCTTCAGTAACAGATTCTGATGCAATAATTTTTCTGAATTTCACTTAACAAACACTCCAGAAGCAATTACGCTACAAAAAAAATTATACAACATTTAAAATTATTGTGATATCAAAGTTTTAAACAAGTAAAAAATAAAAATTCTGTTAATTAATCTATTTTGTTGAGTTATTCTACGTTAGAAGTGATTTGAATATCGTTCAACCAGTTTAGTAAATCGTTTTTCGAAGGAATATCCTCTGGGTTGTTACTTTTTGCAGCAAAAACCAATTTAGTTGAAAGCTTATCTATTTCGTGTAGTAACATTGGACTCTGTCCTTTTTCTAATAAACCATCTCGTACTTCTAACAATTGATTAGAAATCTTAATTAGTTCTTGAGTAACGTCTGGTGATTCTTGAATTATTCGCCTCATATGTGAAAATGCATCTTTTACTGTTGATATTTTTGGATGAAATGTACTATGAAGGTGACTCGCAATTTGGTCTACGATTTGTTTTTCAACTTCTTCACGTCTTGTTTCTCCTTCTTTGTATTTTTTCTCCAATATTACATTTGAAAGATGTCTTAATGTATTTTCGACTACCTCTTGCGATTGTAATTCTGGGATGAGATGAATGAGTTGTGTTTTAACTAAAATTCTCCTTTCATTCTTCTGAAAATATGAATACTCATCCTTCGAAAGAACACCGGAAGTGACTAAATTCTTTACTGCTTCTCTAAATAGTTCTCTATTCCCTCTTCCTTTCCAAAATGAACGATCTATATTTGTTTTTAATTTATCTGTTATTTCAGCAAGAGTAGATGTCTTAGTTGATTCCATAATAATTACATCTCTACTTTATGTTAATAAGAATTTCTTAATCGGAATATCATAATTTTTACTTCCGCTATAGAATTAAATAGGAATAAATAATTAAATAACCTCAACTATTGATAATTGAAAATGACAAAAACAGTTGGAGTTCTATTTTGTGGTGGAGAAGGAACAAGAATGCGTCCTCTTACCTATTACATGCAAAAAGTCATGATTCCTATAGGTCAAGACCAACTTCCTATTCTGGAATACGTCATCACTCATTTTAAGAAACACGGTATCAAGGATTTAATATTGCTAGTAAATTACAAGAGAGAACAAATACAAGGATACTTCGGAAATGGTGAAAAATGGGGGATGGATCTCAGCTATGTGATTGACAAACCTGGACCTAAAGGAACTGGTACAGCTCTTTTAAATGCTAAAGATATCATTGACGATAGACGTATGATTATTTTTTACTCTGATATAATCACTAATGTTAATTTTACAGATATGCTGAATTTTCACTTAAAACACGGAAAATGGACAACCATTTTAGTTACTGAAGGATGGGACTTGCGTGTTGGTATTGCAGAAGTAGATGAAATAAGAAGAGTTACAAAATTTGTTGAAAAACCCACATTACCTCTTTTAGTAAATACGGGAATCAGCATACTAGAACCAGCTGTATTTGACTTCCTTGAAGAATTTGATAGCACAATAAGCATTGATTTATCAAAAGATATTTTTCCATATTTTGTTGAAAAAGACAATGTTATGGCTTATATCCCTGAAGATTGTTATTGGGATGACATCGGCTCTATAGAACGCTATGAAAAACTTAACCATGTGGAAATAACGAAGCTAATGAAATAACTTCTGCATAGATGAAATAAATTTATAACCAATTAATATAAAGGGATTATACTCTAGAATTGCTTAACAAGTCGTGTGTTTATATGAAGTACCGATTAATGGATTTATTAGCATGTCCAGTTGATAAAACTTGGCCTTTAAAACTTGAAATTGAAGAAAAAGAAACAGAATCAGAGAAAATACCAATTCCTATGGAAAATCCACTTACCAATGTTGTTTGTAGTTACTATTGTGATTATAAAAAATATTATCTTATCAATGTCAAGGAAGATTTAACAGAAGAAGTTAAAGCGATTGATGAAATAGAAAAACATGTTTCGAAGAAAGACTGTGAAAATTGTTTCCAAATAGAAATAAAGAAAGGAAAACTCTATTGTTCAGAAAATGAAGAACATGTTTATGACATAAAAGAAGGCATACCTGTTATGCTAACACCTCAGCAAATCAAAGAATTGTATGGTTAAAAGCTGTAAAGAATCCTCTCTAGTTTTGAATAGTATGAATACTCTGTCATTATTTTTTGTCTTCTTCTTTTATTTCTGTTGAAATAACATTCTCTTTATCTTTAAGCCGTTGATTACGAACTCTCCAGGTAAAAGTAATTATTTCTAGTAATATTCCCACACCAAGAAGTACATCTATGATAATGATTTTGGCAATAAAATCCTCGAAAGAGTATAAAAATTGCTGTATAGATAAGAAAACCGCAAAAGCAATAATAGTTGTTATTATCATAATCAAATGGATGCTTAAAGCCTGATTCAATTGTATTTTTCCTTTTTTCAAATCTATTCGAAATTTCTTAATCATTCTTATTTCACCTATTATCGATAATCACGTTGAAATAATTCTTCAATATATTTCTCGTTTAGAATTATTATGGTTGGACGACCATGAGGGCAAGTGAAAGGCTCATCTAATGACAACAATTCAGAAATGAGTTTTTCAGCTTGATTTACGGTTATACGATCTCCAGCTTTTATAGATCTTCTACAAGCAAATATTGATATTATGTCTTTGATGAAACCTATGTCTTCAAATTCCATGTCTTTCTTAATTTCTGATACATGCTCTTTGAAAATATCAATAATGTCTTTTGCAATATCATAAGAAATAGTTGTTTTCATTATTGATGGAATAGTTCTAACTATTAGTTCATTTTTGCCAAAAACCTCTACTTCAAAACCAAATTTATTTAGTTCGGAAATGATTTCTTTGATAATTTCAAATTCAGAAGGTTTTAGATCAATATTAACAGGAGAAAGGAGTTGTTGAATTTTAACTTTCTTACTACCCAATTGATCCAGATATTTAACATAATTTATTTTTTCA
>JAEOTG010000403.1 GCA_016839985.1 Candidatus Heimdallarchaeota archaeon
ACTTTTTATAGTACCGCCTTTTCAAGATTGATATAAAATTTAGTTCATTATAAGCTAGGGAAAACGTACCCCAACTACTTTTACTTTGATGTTGGAGCGAGAGAGAAAAGTAAACCCCTATGGGTCAGGCTCTTTATCCCTAGCTTATAGTAAATTAAATATTCTTTACAACTAAATAAAAAAGGAGATAAAAGTGAGAAAAAAGTTTTTTAAAGCTAAATGGTATCGCAGATTACCAAAAAAGCGATACCGAAAAAAGTAAAGGAGTTTATTATGAATCAACAAAAATGGTCCTCTCAAGAAGAGGAAAGATTACGGAAAAACTATCCTACCAAATCCATTGATGAACTCGATAAGCTCTTTCCAGACAGAACCAGAACTTCTATTGAAAAAAAGGCTGCCCGTCTTGGTCTTGCTAAAGATCAGAAAGAAGAAATTTTTTTACCAGACGATTTGTCCAATCAACTTATAAAAGTTGTTAAGAAACAAAAGAAAATTTCTTTACGGAATTTATGTAATGAACTTAATAAAGGGCCTCAATGTATAGAATCTGAGATTTCTAGGTTAATCGATGAAGGTTATAACCTTGAAATAGACATTAGTGGAAAGTTAGGTTTTTCCAAAGAAATACCCCGACAAAAAAAATTAGTGTTAAAAACTGAAGATTATTTCGGTGATGACTGGATTCGTTTCGGATTTGTAGCTGATACTCATTTATGTTCTAAATATCAACGCTTGGATGTTTTAAACGCATTATACGATATTTATGAAAAAGAAGGAATTCAAACTGTTTATCACGGTGGAAACTGGATTGAGGGTGAAGCTCGTTGGAATAAATATGACATTTTAGTCATGGGTATTGAAGGACAGGTGGACTACTTTATTCAGAATTATCCTAAAAGAAAGGGAGTTAAAACTCACATTATAAGTGGAGATGACCATGAAGGATGGTATGTTCAACGAGAACATATTAATATTGGTAAGGTGATGGAAAATAGAGCTAAAGAGGTTGGTAGAGACGACTTAATCGATTTGGGTTATATGGAAAGAGATATTGAGTTTAAAAAAGGTAGGGGTGGCTCTATTATTAGAGCAATTCACGCTGGTGGTGGTTCAACTTATGCTATATCTTATACTTCCCAAAAGTATGTTGAGAGTTTGCAGGGTGGAGAAAAACCTGCTATTATTCTAGTCGGACATTTTCATAAGTTCGATTGGTCATATGTACGGGAAGTTCATGTTATCCAAGGCGGTTGTACGCAAGATCAGACTCCATTCCTAAGAAAAAAACGAATTCAGGCCATGCCTGGTGGTTGTATTGTTGAAGCTAAACAGGATCGTATGGGTAATTTTGTCCGAGTAAAGGTAGAATGGTTTCCGTTCTATGATAAGAAATTTTATCAGTATCATTGGAAATAAGGAGGAAAACATGAGAAATTTTAGATTAATAGCTGTTGACTTAGACGGCTGTCTAGTAAAAAGTGTTTGTTGGACTCCTGAAGAATGTCTAAAAGCCAAACCAAACAAAAAAATTATAGAACTGGTTAATCGTATTGAAGCAGGAAATTTTATCATTATCTATACGGCACGAAGAGATCATTTAATACCAGCCTCACTTCAATGGTTAAGAAAAAATGGCGTGAAGTTTCATGCTATATCTAATAATAAAATGGCTGCTGATGTTTATATTGATGATTGTGCAGTGAATCCTATTAAAAAAATAAAACTATAAAAGGAGGCGATAGATGGTAAAAGAATTCAGAATTATTAAATTATATTGCCCTAATTGTGGGAAGGTAACACGGGAGTTGTATAAAATTACTGGTAGGTTTGAGGATTATGTATTTTTAGAAACCATTTGTTTAGAGTGTAATACGGTTGTCAAAAAGGGTTTTAAAAGAGGCAACCACAAGGAAGTGCGTTAGCCTCACGATAAGGAGGTGTAAAGTGTTAATACTAGGGCGTCTTTACTGCCCTGAGTGTAAAGAGATAAGAGAGCATATTATATATTTTATTGGTGAAAATCCTATAACTCGAAGGACTAAAATACAAGCTATTTGTTTGGATATGTGTTGTGACCATTCTCGTACTTCAGAAATTAAAAAAGATTTAGCTCTAGAGTTATATAACAGATACAAGAAAAGAGGTGAGAAATGAAAACCATTAAAGTTTTTTGTAGAAGATGTAAGACTGAACTGACAGTTTATGAAATTAAATTTAATGAGGAAACAGGCTACTTAATCCTTAAAGGGTACTGTAAATATTGTAAGATTGTCAGTCAGAAGATTTTTTGTCTAACCATAAGAAAGAGGAGGAAACAATGAAAAGATTAATTTGTTTTATTGTATTATTTCTTATTGTTCTTCCAATAAAATGTAGTTCTCAAGACTGGAAGGATTGGCAGAAAGTAGATAAGATAAATGAACCGCTAACGGGAGCTATTTATTATCTTAAAGATGGAAAGCCTAGAAATCTTGGTACAGGAGTAGTTATTGATACTAATGTGTTTGTTACTTGTACCCATGTCATAACTGGGCGTAGTAATTTTATATTCTTTTTGAGCGGTCAGGCTTACAATGCAGTTTTGCTTGATAGTACAGGAAAAACTGATGGAATTGCGTTTATGCAATTTGATGGTTATGTAAGTAATCCAGCACAGATTGGTAATATAGTAATGTTTGAAGAAGTAATGGTTAAAGGGTCACCGCCATTGGCAATAAACTTGCCCTCATTTAGAAAAGTAATTTATCATGTACCAGTTAATAAGAAATATGTTAATTATGATGTTTACTTCTTAGATGGAAGTAATTTTACTGGAAAATCTGGAGCTGGCGTTTGGAATAGACAAGGTAAATTAGTAGGAATGATGTATATAGTTTATGTTGATAGAAGTGTTTATGCGGCGGTTACTTACTTTACAAGTGCAAAAGATATAATGAATGAATATCAAAAGTATTTATTCAAGCAAGGAATTATAGATAGATTTGATAAAAATAGTGTGCAAAGGAGGTGAATAATGACTCAAATAGAAATGACCCATATAGAAAAACAGTGTGTTGAAACACTAACTAGAGTTCTCCGCTTACGGAAACTAAAACCAAAAAGTTTAGAATTAAGATACAGGTTATATTGGATTGATGTTCATTACAGGGCTATGCTTAAAGAGATGTTTAGACTTGACCAGTTAATTAAAAAAATACAGGATATTGATTATGAAATTAAAAAATTTAAACTTTAAAACTCGCTTTTATCTTAAATGAGGAGAAATATATAGTAAATATATGTTTCTCCTCTATTTTACAATTTTTATTGGATTCTATTATCAGCCCCATCTATTTAACTGGTAGTAAGGGTTCCAGTTAAATAGCTCTCTTTTTCTTCTTGGGGTTGATAATAAAATTCAATAATTACAAAAAGGTCGCAGAAAAAATAAACGACTAAAAAAAATATTTATAATTAAACTTATGAATGATTCAGAAAATGTACCTATCCCACCAGAAGTTCCTGAAAGCGAGGTTTCAGAAGACAATCAAGAAGAAGAAGAGAATACATCAGGTTTTAAAGATGAATCCTTTGATGGAGCAGAAGAGGAGATATAGTAATCTAGTTCCCTTATTCCGCTCTTCCTTAAAAAGAGCGGAATAAGGGACTAAAAAAATAACAATTAATAATATAACCATATGTCTAATGATAAGGAAACACCAAAATTAGATTTAGCCACTCTGGAAGATGACGCAAAATTGCAAGAAGTCATTGATTCCATGATGGCTGACAAGTCAAAAATGAAGATGGTCACTAAAGAAGTTGGCCAAACGCAGTACGATACACCACCAATTATTGAAGTTAATAACAAAGACGAGGATAAGGGTTTTACAACCCGTTGGTTGAAAACAGAAAGAATAGGAGATGATTTTATTACTGAAGATTTTGAAGATGAATTTGAGGGTATAGTCCTTCATATTCGTTGGGAAGTCAAAGAAATTACTTGGGATGAAAAAAAACAGAAAGCCAAACCACAAACTTGGAAAGCTTTTGAATGGGAAGATTTTAATACAAAATTTCCTGTGTATAAGGTGGGGACAAATGAAGTGATAATGACCGGTGATTATCATGAATTTAAAGAACAGTATGAAGGTAATTATGATCTTTATGCTGTTTTATATACCGAAATTGATGAAAAAATATACAAGGTTAAGGTGAAAGGAATGTCTCGGGGTGCTTGGTTTGACTTTCAGAAAAAATTTAAGTATTATAATAAACAGACAAAGCAATTCATCGATGAATCTCGTTTAGAATATAATATTAAATTCAAAACCGTTGAAGATAAGAAAGGACGGAATGTTTTTTGGCGTGCAGAGTTTGAAAAGGGTAAAAAATTTAATGAGAACGGTCTGAGAAGAAATTTTCAAGAATGTATGAGGATGCAGGTTGAACTTAGTAAAATAGATAGATTCTTTCAAGAAAGGCGTAATAAAGCAGAGGATGATGAGCCGGAAGTGGTTGAGAGTACCATAGAAGAAATTGTTGATGAGATACCGGGAATATAATATAATAAAATGCTCAATGGTTGGATAAAACTTCACAGAAAAATACTCAACAATGGGATGATAAAAACAGATCATCGTGCTTATATTGTATTTTCAGTTATTCTTTTAATGGTTGACAAAAACACCGGAAGATGGCTTACTGGGAGATTCATGTTGGGACAATTAACGGGTTTGAAACCAATTACCGCTTATAGTTCACTCAAACGTCTACAGAACAAGTGGGGTGTAATTTCGATAAATAGTAACAACAAATATAGCGTTATTAGTGTGTTAAACTGGGACAAATATCAAAAATTAGAAAACGGTAAGAACAACAAAGTAACAACAAAACAACAACAAAGTAACAACAAAGTAACACTAAACAAGAATAAAGAATTAAGAATTAAGAAAGATATATCTACTAACGTAGATATATCTGGAACCAAGCAAATAGTAGAAATCCTAGAAATGTTTGAGAAAACCGTGAATCCCACGATTAACTACGGAAACAAGACTAATCGTAAGGCGGCGGGTGACTTGATTAAGAAGTTTGGCCTTGAAAGGACGAAACAATTTGTCAAATTGGCTGTAGATGCACAAGGCAAGGATTTTGCTCCCACGATAACCACGCCATACCAGTTGTATAATAAATTGGCCGAACTCCGGATTTTTTATGAAAGAAACAAGAGTAAACAGGCTAAAATATTAAAATTATGAAACAAATAACAGATAAAACATGGTTTATTGCTTAC
>JAEOTG010000404.1 GCA_016839985.1 Candidatus Heimdallarchaeota archaeon
AATTCAGTTTGGTAAACATCATCATAATAAAGTGGATAAGTTATGTAATCTTTATCTAATTTGATTTCAAATTCTTCTTTAACATCTTTACGTTTTGCAGCTTGGTTTGCAAAATACTCCTCCGTTCTAATGTAAAAGTCATCAGGAACATCAACATGAATTTCTCTTTCCTTTGCAAGTTCTTTTACCATCAATGGGTCTATTCCATTATTTTGATAAAGGTCTACTAATGTCTTAAAACTGAAATCAGTTTTTTTCTGTAAGAGCTGGTTTACTATTTTTCTCCCAGTTTTCTTTGTTTCTTCGTATCTTTTTACTTCAATATCAATTATCTTATGAATATCATCCCTGTGCTCTTTGACTCTAGGGAATGATACTGAAAGATGGTTTATTTGAAGATCAAATAATTTTGTGAGAGAAAACTCTAATCCATATAATTCTTTGAGTGAGATAATCCTCCTAAGGAGGGCTCGCAGATTATGACCTCCACCAACATTTGAAGGAATTGCACCATCAGCAATGGTCATTGATAATGTTCTTGCGTGATCAGTTATAGCATAAATCGCTTCTTGAGGACCTAATTCATCTAACATCTGCTCATAGGATAATCCTAGTTGTTTAGCCAATTTCTTTCTTTCTTCTCTAAGATCTTTAACCTCCTCTACAGCAAGAAGTCCTGATAACTTAGCATATTCTACCAGTAGTTTATGGTCTGCTTTGTAACTATTTTCTTTTTGCAGATATTCAATTGCTTTAGGAAATGTTGCTTCATATATTGTAGGTGTTCCTTGCGAGAACCAAGAAATCCTTTCTAATCCCCATCCAACATCAATGACCTGCATATCTAATTTCTTAACAGCACCATTATCAAAACCATAGGCAATGAAAACATTGTTAACTAATTCGGTTCCATAAGCCATTGCTTCTAGATTTGGACCAAAATTTCCTCCACCAGACCAGATACCTTCAACATAAGTTATTTCCTCTGGTTTAAGACCAAGTTCCTCTGTTAAATACTTGAAGTTTAAGTCCAAGCATTTATCCATCCAATAACCACCTGTTAATGTCTTGGAATTGAAAGAATGTTGTCCAAACATTACAAAACTTGTAAGATGTCTTGCTGTCTTACCTATATTGTCTATATCTGAGAATTCACCACCTGTTCTTATAGACATCTGTGAAACCACTAAAGGATTAGCAGGAGGATCTATTATACCCTCTAAAACCCAAGGTTGAAAATCAGCAATTGATGCAATAGTAAATTCCATATCTGGTCTCCATCTTGCAACAACTGGATAATCCTTTATTGCAGTATGATTATTTCTTACGAAAAAATCAGTTAAGCTTCTTAGTGTTGCATCGAAATCCAGGTTTTTCCCTTTCTTATCTAGAAACTGATATCCACCAGCACATCTGGTGTCTCCACAGTTTTCCTTTTCTGAAATAAGTGTCCAGTAGTTATGACCACAAGAAGGACATAGTTTTCTGATGAACCCCATTTCTTTGAAGAGTTTAACTTCATAGTCTTCTTTCTTAAATCTCTTCTTTAGTTCTTCTTTGGATATAGACATTGTAACTCTAAAACCAAGATTTAGCTAAAATATAAAAATCTGTTTAATAAAAAGCAATACTAGCCAATATTTTTTTAAGAGTAAGAAAAAGTGTTTGGTCATGGTAAAGATTGAAATCAAAGAGCTAAAGGGAGAAGAAATTGGACCTGCTATTGATTTAGCCTTCTATGCATTCTTTCCAACACCTGGCTCTGTTGATAAGATAAAAGAAAAAATCCAATATTTTACTGAGGACACATCCTATGTCCTTTTTGAAGATGAAAAACCTGTTTCAGCAATAGTTTGTAAACCTATACTCCAAAATGTAAGGGGAGTAATAAAACCAATGTGTGGAATTCAAAATGTTGCTACAAGTCCAGAAGCAAGAAGGAAAGGTTATGCAAAAAAACTAATGTTTAAAGCGTTTGAACATATGAAATATCATAAACAAGTTTTTTCTACTTTGTATCCTTTTAAGGAAGCATATTATGAAAAAATGGGATATATTTCCTTCCCCCAAATAAGAACTGCAGAATTTACCCCAACTAGTTTAGAATCATTGCTTTTCAAAGAAATTAGTGGAACAGTAGAAAGAATGCAAATTGATGAAGGTTATGAAATCTATAGGACTTTCCTTCATGAAATGAGAAAAAAACTTCATGGTATGGGTGTCAAAGCAGATACTGAACTGAAAAGAGTGAAAGATGAAGGACAATTTTGGTTAGCGGTAGCTAAAGACAATGAAGAAGTATTGGGGATTTTGACTTATAAAATAACAGGATTCTGGAAAGAAATAAAAGTGAGAGATTTTTACTACAAGAACTCTCAAGGAAAATACCTCCTTTTAAAATGGTTTGCAGCACATTCAGATCAAGTAAAAGAAGTTCATATTCCAATTCGACCTGATGAATATCCAGAAACATGGGTTTATGATGCATTTTGGGGAACAAAAGGGAAGATAAAAAGTAGAGATTGGGTACCTTGTCCCATGGGAAGAGTAACAATAGTTGAAAAATTAAATGGACTCAATGTTGGATCTGGAAAGATTTCAATTAAGATTAAAGATGATTATTGTGATTGGAATAACGGTAGTTTCTCATTCGAAAGTAAAGAAGGAATTCTTCATGTTGAAAAAACAAATGGTTATGATTGTGAATTAACTATTCAAGGTTTCTCTGCAATTATCTATGGATGTTATGATCTAGATGATTTTCAATTTAAAGAATGGGGAATTCTTTCACAAGAAGTGAAAGATAAGATTCGAAAACTATTCCCACATGCATATCCTTATCTACATGCTGATTTTTAAGCAAACTCTCTATTTTCTCATCTTTTTTTTTAGAAATAATCCTGAACCTGTGGTGCAGAATCTGGGTAAAAATCTCTGATATTTTTTGTAATATCTATTGCAATTTGTCCTGTTTTACCATGAACTGAAAAAGGCATTCTACTTACTCTCCTTGTATCCATTGTAACTTTCCGGTCTATTCTTGGATATCTATATAAAAGAATTTGATTTGAGAAATATTTTCTTAATTTTGTGTTTTCAGGTACAAGAATATTATATTGATTATGGTCAAAATTATCTATCTCCTTAATTCTTCGCAAAATTTTTTTTGCTTTGTTTTCAGTTAAACCAAATTCATTGAGTTTATTCAATTCTTCTTCTAATTCATTACGTGAGTAATTTTCCAAATCTTCTCCATGACAGTATGGACATTTAATCTGATATTCCTTTAAACTAGATTCAATCTTGTCAAAACTCATTCCTTTAACTTCTTTTCCAATAGCTTCACTTATTATCTCATAGGCTTTCATCTTTGAATTACATTTTTTACATTGAAGAAGAGGATTTACAGGATTAAGCAACGAGGGAAGAAATGATTTTTCTAAATACGATTTAGCAACCAATGCATATATTCTATTTCGTAATGGTTTTGCTTCATTTGGAATCTCTTCAATTGACTGTGTTCTTTTCTTATCGTGCACAAAAGTTAGATAATCTAGAATTGCTAGTCTTTGAGGTTGATCAAAATCTCTTGTTATTTCATCTAAAATCCAAGCATGTACACCTCTTCTACCTGAATAAAACCAGATGATATTTTTAAAACCAAAATCCTCTTTCATTGTTTTGTCAATGAAAACTGCAGCATCTTGAACAAGAGACCAACAATCCTTACAGAATATATCACCTTTACAACCACAAGTTCTTACACCTACATATTCACCATCTTCATTATATGCATCATATTCATCGATGTCTATATCAAAAATAAATTCTCTATACTTCCATTTTATTTTTTGAATTGGGAATTCTTTTGAAGGAGGTGTTTCATAAACAGCTCCAACATAAGCATGTTTTACTGAATTCTTTATCATAAAATCAAGCATATCTTTTGGTTTATGAAAAGAAATATTTCGTACAAATCTATCCTCCCCCACAACAAATCCAAATTCACGATTATGAAAATCAGTTTTATCAATAAGAGAAGTAAATCGTTGCAAGGGAAAATGATCTTCATAGTACTTAGAAATAGTTTCAGGTTTTAATTTCTTCATCATTAGTATTTTCTTCCTTTAATGTTACATTTTCATTTTCAGATTTCTCATCAGATTTTTTACCAAAAAACTTCTTGTATGCTTGACGTGAGTAATTTAGCATATGATTAATTCTTCTACCTCTAACATCCCATCCAGTATATAGAGTGAAATATCTAGCACATGCTGATTGAAAACGTTGATTCATAATAAGTCTTGAAATGTCATCAATTGCCTTATCGATGACACTTTCACTTTTATCTTTAAAACGTATTTTTATATCCTCTACAATATCTTCAAGTTTCTTGTGAGCCCAATAACAGTAATATGCATTAATACAAGTTTTGCAACTTGGTGGGGAATAATCAATCCCTCCTCCTTCAATTCCATAAATATGTCTAATTTGGTATCCAATTCTCTGAACAAATTCCTCAAATGACATACCTACATTATCTACTGAATTCTCATACCAAAACTTATACTGATCATTAATTTTCATTCCTGCTCTTTTCAAAAAAGTACCAACTTGCCAGTTTTCTGCATGGGATAAGTGACCTTCTGACTGTAAAACTCCAACAAGTTCAAGAATGCAAGGAGGGTAGCTTTCTGGCTTTGTGAATATAGCTTTACCTTCCTCAATACCTAATTTTGAGAAATCACCAGCAACTCTAGCAGATCTCGCAATCTCTGTGATTTTATCTTTTATAGGTTTAATTGTCTCCTCTAAATCTGTGCTTCTTTCTATAATTTCCTTAGATTTTTCTACAATGGAAATAAATTGTTTTTCAAACTCTCTTTTAACTACAAGTCTAATATCAGCTAATCTGACAATCGCCCACCCTTGATATAGAAGAGCTTTTTTAGCAGCTATGATAGGTGAGATTTTGTGGAATTTTATTGCTACTCTTTTATCTAGATCTTTGACAGTTGATCCAAATTTACTCCTTTCATATCGACTGGGCTTTGTAGGTGTATCAGCTAAATGGAACCTCTCATAAAAATCAAATTTGAAATCCTGATTAAGAGAAATTATAGTTTTGACATTATTTTCTCCATAGAGATCCTTTAACACATTAATTTTTTCATCAAAATCAGAGCTACTAACAAATCGAAATTCAAAAAGGTCTCCTTCAACTTCTTTAAGCCAAGATACTAAGCGTGGATCTTTTGCAACAGCTAGACGTAAGAGAAAATGTCCTCCAAGTTCCTCAACTTTTGTTTTAAACCATTCATCTTCAGTAATCCATGTTGGTTTGTTTATTATCCAAAGATCTTGAGATAAAAATCTTTCAAGTCGTTTCTCTGCAAAACTATACCAACTTTCTACCTCTATAGTAATATCACCTGGATCTTTAAGAATATACCAATCTGGAAGCTCGAAAGACATAGATTTTTCCTTTAAAGTTGTTACACTTAAACATAGTATTAAAAAAACTGTGTTAAAGTTTTTTGGTTGTCAGTTATTTTTATAAGATTGGAAATTTTAACACCCAACAATCTAATTTGAAAAGGTTTTTTGTCTTTAAATTCTTCCAACAACATATTAACAACCTCTTTAACTTGCTTCTTAGATATAACATGACAAGAAAGGGAATGACTTCTAGTAAAAGTTTCAAAATCTTGAAAACGAATTTTCAGTGTTATTGTTCTAAAATTCATATTTTTCTTTTTAGCTTTTGTTACTATAGTTTCAATTGATGAGTCAATTAGAACATCAATATCTTTCCAATCCTTTGGACGATTGAAGAATGTTCTTTCTTCACTAATTGATTTTATTTCTCTGCTATTGAATTTATCATCTGTATTCTCTGTATTATAACCATTAACCAATTTCCATGTTTTAAGTCCTGTTTTTCCAAATTTCTGATATGCAAGCTGATAAGGTATTATTGATAAATCACCACAAGTAGTAATATTATTATCATGGAAAATTTTAGAACTCTTTTTACCTATCCCTGGAATTATTGTTATTTTTAAAGGGGATAAAAATTCTGCAATTTTTAAAGGTCTTACAACTACTAAACCATTTGGTTTATCAGTGTCACTTCCTATTTTTGCTAGAATTTTATTAGGTGCTATTCCAATGGAACATGTAAGTTTTTCACTAGCATAAATGTCGTCTTTTAATTCATTTGCTAATTGTTTAGCTTCTTCATAATCAGATACAACATCAGTTAAATCCAAATATGCTTCATCATTACCTGCTACTCTCATTATTGGTGAATAATGTTTCAAAATATTCATTATTCTTTTAGACACTTCAGAATATAACCTAAAAGATCCTCTAACCATTGTTAAATTAGGACATAATTTCAATGCTTGAGAAATAGACATACCTGAATGAATGCCAAACTCTCTTGCTTCGTATGAACATGTACTAACCACACCTTGTTTTGTATTAGGATTCCCTCCTACAACAAGAGGTAATCCTACTAATGAAGGATTTTCTCTAATTTCTACTGCAGCAAAAAAAGCATCCAAATCCATATAGAGAATTATAGAATCAAATGAATGTTCTTTCTCTGAGAAATATGGTATCTGGTTAACAATTGCCATGTCAAGAGAAAATTGCCTTTTAGCTATATAAACCCCCAAAAAAAAGATATAAAGAAGAGAAATTACTTCTTCTTTTTTTGTCTGATAATTATTGTCACAAGAGCAAATACAGAAAGAATTGGTATAGCTATGTAATATGTAAACTCTGGAGTTATTGGTGTTCCTGGAGTTGGTGTATCTATTTTAAAGTCATCATTACAATTATCTGTATCTTGGTCTGCTGGACTTCTCTGAAGTGTTTCATCTTCTCCTGTAGATCCTCCACTCCAAGTTGTTACTCCACCAACACTACCTGATCCCCAAGCAACAGCATCTTTTAGATTATCATCAGGATCTCTTAGTATTATTACATCTCCTGTGTTTGCTAGAGCGATATCCCCTAATCCGTAATCAGCTGCAGAAACTGTTATCCCTAATGCACCCATCTCACTTACATACGTTGCACTGTCTTGTGCAAAGATAAGTATAGCTCCAGCATCAATTTGTGCGTCTTCTGGTACCTTATATTCTCCTGCATTATCTTCAAGTTTCCAATTTTCCATATATATGTCAAAACTAAAAGCATTGTATAATTCTATGAATTCTCCGTTTGGTTCTGATGCTGCATCATATCTTACTTCTGATATAAGTAAAAACCAATCAGCAGTATTAATTATATTCACTTTCTTTTCGATTTCTATTGGTAATCCAACGGTTGGTGTTCCTATTACCTTTACAGTGTGAATTCCATCACTATAACCTGTAGTATCTATATTTGCACTTTCTAATCCTAAAGGATCTGACCAAGTAGCAACCTTTGTTGAATCAATAAATAATTCTCCTAAGATGTATGTGTTAATAGCAAAATTAGCTTGGAAATCAAAACTTCCATCTGCAATTCCACCTGGTTTTGGTGATACAAGAGATACAGGTTGAGTAAAACCAACAGGAGTTTCGCTGTTTGCCCAATCAAAATCAAAGACAGTTTTGAAGAACGCTGCAACATTAGTGTTTTTAACTATAGCACCAGCTTCTCTGTTGTTTACAACCGAGTTGTTAGACCAATTGATACTTGAAACCTGTACAACTTCGTTGTCTACAGAAACATACTTGTTGTGGCAGTGTCCTAAACCTTTGAAAAATTTAACTTGAATGCCATTGTTGATGAGTGTCTCTGTAACATTTTCATTAGCTACACCTGGTTCAGGTATTAGAACTCTGATAGAAACTCCTCGCAACGCTGCATCCAAAACATCATCCAGCAAATCACAATCAAATTTCATATATTGTAGTTCAAGATCTATAGTTGTCGTTGCATTTTTAATAAGGCTGGATAAAAGCTCATGACTATTGTCAGGTGAGAATATAGGTGTCACTTCTGCATATTCAATGAAATTTGCTGTAGTAAAAGGATGAGGGTAAGTACCTGAAGTTTCATTATCCTGAAGATCTCCATCATGCCCTATTACAGGATCATAAAGGAATGAATAATCTGCTCCATCAGCAAGCAATACTGTTTCAAAGTATGATGCAATACTTGAATCATTAAATACAATTCCCATCTCTCTATTTGTTCTAGCTTCTGGTGCTTGAGGGATACTTGATGGTGCCCAGTTACCTGTGTATACATAAGCAACTTGACTATCAACTATCCAGAATTTTGAATGTGTATACGCAAATTGAGTTTCTTCAATCCACAACACATCTATTCCAGCATCATATAATCTCCAAGCAGCTTCTTTTGTATAATTAGTCTCATAAATGTTAACTCGTCTTTCTGAAAGTTGAACTACAACATCCACACCTCTGTCATTTGCTCTTATTAGCTCATTTACAAGTGGTTCGCTAGATAATGTATATACCTCTAAATAAAAAGATATACGAGCTGCTTTTATGGAATCCATAACAACTTTATAAGCTGTGTCTGGACCAACAAAAATTGTAATATTTACAGTTCCCTTAAAAGTAGTGGTAGCAATAGAATTAGAGGAATAATTATCATTTTCTATATTTTGTAAATCTAATGCAAATACATTAATATCCCTTACTAAAATACCTGAAAAAGGTATTAGTAGTACAATTACAAGAAATGTTCTTAATATTCTTTTATTCATAATTAAATTTAATAAAAATCATTAATAAATACCTATCGTATAAACAAGTTTCCCCCAATCTATATTATATTTCATAAAATCAATGCTACTTTAACAACATTAGATGGTGCATTAGCTCTTTTAGCAATTCTTTTCATATATCTTAAATATTGATCAAACTCCTTTTCATTAATTTCCAATAAATTAATTAATTCTTCTTTTTTTAGATTTTCAATATTTGATATATTAACAACCTCTTTAACAAAATCCATCGGTGTCATTTTTTCTGTTACTATCTCAATTGGTTTTCCCCAAAATTGTTTCAAATAAACAATATCACTTTCATTCGCTCCTGATACGAAAATCCGCGTTTCATTATTTCTTTTTTCTTCAGTTATTTTTATTCTTGATCTGACAAAAATAAAATGACTTTCATCTGTATCATGCTGAATGACTTCAGTTTGATAATATTTCGCTATTTCTTCAAGTTGATTAAGGATTTTTTGATTATCAATTGGTTCAAAAATAGCTTTCATAATATTTCAATGCAAAAAGAATATTAAAATTGTTTCGATAAACAAAAGGTTTTGGGAATTTAATACTATACTATGTTCTATGAAAGTTAAAAAACTTGTCAACTTTTGTAATTACATCTTCAGGTTCGGGTTGTACAACAGACATATTTTGTTTTAACCATATAGGTAAATGTTTTTTATAATAAAATCTCGCAAAACGATAATCCATTAAGACAATCGAAGCATAATCTTCTAAACTTCTAATGGGTCTTCCTGCAGCTTGAGCTGCTCTTGTTAAAGCTGGTATATTATATCCGTATTCTCTCCCTTTAGTAGGGAATTGACTTTCAAGATATTCAATACTAGCATCTATTGTCGGACAAGGTTTAGCATAGGGAATCCCAACAATGATAACAGTGTGCATTTCACCTGAAGGATAATCACTTCCTTCGGATGATCTTCCTCCTAGAACAGAAATTAAAACTCCTCCTGATTTTTTGGATTCATTCTTGAATTTCATAATTAGCTTATCATTTTCAAGAGATGGCATGCCTTTATGTGTTGTATAAAGTGGTTTTGATATCATTCTTTCTAGTCCCATCTCCAATAAACTAGACATTACCGAATAACTAGCACAAAAAATACCAACATTCTTTGGAGTAGTTTTAACAACTCCTTGAATGAGTTCAAGCATTTTGGAATAATTGGCGGGAATTCTATCTTCTAATTTTGATGAGAGTTTATCAACTACCAAAGTTATGTGATTTTCTTCTTTATAGGGTGAAGGTAAAGCAATACTCTCTACTTTCTTTGGATTCATTCCAACTAACGATACATAAGCTTCAATTGGGTCCAATGTACCTGAAGCAGATATAGAACAATGTACATTTGCAAGTAATTCTTCTGTTACCGATCTTGGATCAAGACAAAGTGTTAGTAATTTCGGTACTGGAGTACCTCTTTGTGTTAATACTTTTGTAACAAAGTGTGCATAGTCATTTCTATCTTTTGTCTCAATGAAAGTAGTGAGATATCTATCTACGATTGAAATATAAGAAAAAGGAGCTCTATTTTGTTTAACTTGTGCTCTTTTAATTTGTTCACCTAATTTAACTATAGATTTTACTAACTCTGAATCGATTTTAAGATGAGATCTTTTTTCCACTTTCTTGATGAAATCCTTTGTTTCAATTCTCATTTCATCATCATTAGCTAAATCTTCAGATTCTTTTATTAGAACAACCTCTAAAGCCTCCAATATGTCAAAAACCTCACCCATTTTATATTTGGTAGCTTCAGATTGAGCATTACTTATAGTAGAGTTTGATAAAGTAGCACTGCTTATATCTACTGCTGTAGATGGAAGATTGTGTGCCTCATCAATTACTAGAATGATTTCAGATAATTCCTTTTCAAGACTTGTCAAAAATGAGTTCTGAATTCGAGGATTGAAAATATATTGATAACTACATGCAACTACATCAACTTTTGCTAGTAATCTTGTTGATATCTCTAAAGGACAAACTTCTAGAGATTTACCAATTTCTAAAAGTTCATCACTGTCCAGAACTTTCCCTTCAGTAATTGTTTTTACTTTTTCAATTATTTTTTTGTCCGATAATCTTGTAAAGAATTTACATTTTCCTTCCTCTTTCAAGAAATTACATATTTCTGAAGCATTTCCTGAATCAAACGCGAATTTTTTTACTAATGGATGTAAACATATTTCCCTTCTACCTCGTAAAGCTATCCCTGAAACTGAGGTTAATTGTTTAATCATATTAAGTTCTGAGATAACTCTACTCATCTGTTGATGAGTTCTGCAACAATAGACTATGGTTTTCTTTTTTTTCTTGATTATGGGTAAAAGTGAAGCAAGAATTGCTATAGTCTTGCCCACACCATTAGCTGCTTGTATAATGCTGTGGTTTTCTTGATTGCTAGCTGCATTAATAGTTTTGATAATATCTTCCTGTAAAGGTCTTACTTCAATATATGGAAAATATTGGTGCCAGGATTCTTTTGTTTCATCAATTTGAGTTTCCTTACTCCTAATTTTTTTCTCTTTGATAATTTTCTTTGCTTTTTTTGAACCAATAGCACCTTCAATTGTATATCCACACTTAGTGCAATTTAAACTGTGAATACTAGGAACAAGTATTTTACCACAATTGGGACAAAAAGTGAAGTCTTGTGAACTTTCTACAGCTTCCTCTCTATTATTACTACTCATTGGTTCTTGCATCAGTCAAAGAGAAGTAATATAAGCTTTGTTAAGGGAGTATACTGAAATTAATAAAAGTGTTTTAGTGTGTTTAATTATGAAATTTCAAGATTTTTGATGTTTTTGACACGCTGAAAGTAATTGTATAAAATATTAAACTTAAATATTACTTCTTACTAAGTAATTATAGCGGAGTTGTTAGCAAACTTAACCATAAAACTAGCAATGTTTAAATAAAACGGAAAGACATGAAACAATTCAAGGGTTTCATCTTAAAGGGTTTAAAAAAACTCTAATCTTTCAAGATAACATTGCTTAGAAAAAGGCTATAAAATCCAGTCTGGTTGGGCAAGCTTAATGACTCAAGAAAATAAAAGACAAATAGACGAATTG
>JAEOTG010000054.1 GCA_016839985.1 Candidatus Heimdallarchaeota archaeon
AAGATAAGGATTCTAGAGTACAAAGAAATTTCAATATTCTTGAAACTACAACAAAAATTGATGATTTAGCAATCCATACTTATCCTGTTGATCATTCTGTTCCTGGAGCTGCATCTTTCATAATAGAAACTAACGAAGGTGCTATTGTTTATACTGGAGATATTCGTTTTCATGGTCGTAGGGGTGCTGAAAGTGACGTTTTTGTGGAAAAAGCTGTATCTTTTGATCCTGTTTTAATAATTAGTGAAGGAACTAATATTGAAGAACCAACTTCTTTTGGTGAAATGGATCTTCAGCATAAATTATTCTCGTTAGTAGAAAATGTTCCTGGTTTAATAACTGTCAATTTTCCTGTTCGAGATATAGATCGTATGCGCTCATTTATTGAAGCTGCTAAACATGCTGATAGATCTTTAGTTGTTAATTTAAAACAAGCTTACACATTAGGTGTTCTTGAAGAGAATGGAGTAAAAAATGTGCCAACAATTGATGAAATTAGTATCTTCATACCTAAGAAGAGATGGGGTATTCTAAACGATATTAATTATCCTGTAGAGATACAAATGAGTGATTACCTATATTGGGAAAATAAGCTTATTGATAGAACAAATAGTGTTACTGCAGATGATTTAAACAAGAATCCCAAGGATTTTGTTTATAGATGTGACTTCTTTGAACTTAAAAATCTGTTTGACGTCAATCCACAAGAAGGATCCATTTTCATTCGATCTGTAACCGAACCTGTTGATGAAGAAATGGAGCTAGATCATAAGAAAGCAATCAACTGGTTGATATTCTTTGGAATGCATCCTTATGAACAAGTACATTGTTCAGGACATGCTTCAGGTTATGATATCAAAGAGATGATACAGAAAATTAATCCTAAATATGTTATGCCAATACATACTGAAAAGCCTGATGAATTCAATTCATTTCATTCTGGCGTAATACAAAAAGGATTAGGGGTTAAGTATAGTTTAAGCTAACGTAAACATGTAAGGAATCTTCCACCATCTATACTAACTGTTTCACCAGTTATCCAACTAGCTTTATTTGATGCTAAGAACATTATCAAATCCGCTATTTCCTCTGCAGTTCCTGCTCTTCCAAGTGGATGGGTTGTTTCACTATGTTCTAGGAATTTTGCATAATCAACTATAGACATCCCACTTGCTTTGTGCAAATTAGTTATAACAACTCCTGGATTTACTGCATTAACTCTTACTCCAAACTGAGCAAGTTCTAAAGCTGAACATCTTGTTAGATGATCTAGAGCTGCTTTACTGACACAGTAAGCCAGTATATTTGGAAAAGCTCTGATTCCGGTTACACTAGATACATTTACAATGTTTCCTTTTGTTTCTTTAAGAAAAGGTATCGCTGTTTGCATTAAGTGGAATATTGAGCGGAGATTTATATTCATCATATAGTCAAAATCTTCAATAGTCGTATCAAGAATTGTTCCTGATTTAATAATTCCTGCAGCATTTACTAAAACATCAATTTTTCCCCAAAGTAATGTTGCTTCCCCAATAATTAATTCAGCAGCTTTATTTGTTGTTATATCCATTGCAAGATACATAGAATTAAGCTCTGATGCTAGATCCTTCAGTACATCCTCTGATCTAGCTACTAAGAGAACTTCTGCACCTTCTTTTCTAAATTTGATAGCTGTTGCTTTTCCTATTCCTGAACTAGCACCTGTTATTATAACTTTTTTATCTTCAAAACTCATGATATAACATGTTATGCATAAATCAAATACTTTGCGCTTTCTTAAGTAAAATTTATTTTAAAGTATAAACAATTAGTACTATGGCTTTTCAAGAAATTGCCCTGATTATCGCTTTCTGGCTATATTTCATTAATGCAATTTTATTAATTTGTCATGAGATTGAATCCGCATATTGGAAAGAGTGGGAACTATTCAAAATGAAAGGAGGTATTACGTTCTTTGTTATTATTCATATTCCTTTACTCGCTTTGATTTTTTATGGTATGATAGAACTCTACTTAGCAAGTGTAGTTGGTGCAATATTCTCCTTTGTCTTATCATTAGGTGGAATATTCGCTTTTTCAATACATACATATTTCATTAGGAAAGGGAATGAAGAGTTTACACTACCAATATCTCGAATAATTTTATACAGTTTACTTGTAATTTCGTTACTTCAGATTCTATTTACTATTCTAGCTATAGCTGTTGCAACACTTCTTCCTTGTGGTATCTGCTAGAACAAAAATCATTGACTTGAGGAAAATATAAAAATCATAAATGAAATAACATTTTGATAACTATGTCAGTTAAAGAATTCGTTTCTGATGATTGGGTAATAAAAATTGATCATGATAAATGTACAGGTGCAGCTGATTGCGTTGATGTCTGTCCTTCAGATGTGTTTATTATTAAGGATAACAAGTCTTTTGCAGATAATGTAGACGATTGTATTGAATGTTGTGCATGTGTTAGTGCATGTCCTACTGAAGCTATATTTCATGATAGTTGCTAAAGAGGTATTTTAGCCAATTCTTTTATCCTATCCATTTCCACTTTTCTATAAACAAAAGTGCCTTTGGTACATGTTTCTCCTTTTTTATTTCTTAATACACTAATTATTGTTATATCTCTGTTATCTACTCCTTCAACTTTACCAATAATCTCAACTTCTTCTTCTATATACAAAGGTCTAAAAAATTCGATTTGAGCTTTGATTGTTAATCCTTGTTCTTTAAGTAAAGCTACAATTACCCAAGCAGATACTTCATCCAGTAAAACAGTCTGTAAGCCTCCATGGATAATCTTCCCCCATCCTCCCCATGTTTCAGGAACAAGAAAATTAGATTTTACACTCTCATTAGAAATTTTGAAAAAATTCAGTTTAGCACCTATGGGATTTTCTTCACCACAACCAAAACAGTATGTGTTATATTCCAGATTTTTTTCTATTCTTTCCATGATTGACGCAAAGATATCAATAATAATTACTTTTCTGTTGTTAGATAGTAATAAAAAAAGAATTTTTATTCTTCTTTAGGTGGTACTGCTAGTCTGTATGCTTTCCATCCACCGCTTATAGCTAAAGCCACTCCACAAGCTAAAAGAGGAATCAAAAGCAATAAACTAAATAATAAAAGTGGATCTTGCCACATTCCCTCTGATATGTTTGCATCTGGAGCTACTTTTGTATAAAACCAATTATATATCCCTTCCCAGGTTAATTTAATTACCAATAGAATAATTAGGATTAAAACTCCTATAACACCACGGACTGTATTTTTAATGAAATCCTTTCTAGTTTCCTGTTTCCATTTAGAACTCATACGATTTCAAACTGCAAAGAATTTGTTGCTTTAAATGTTTTTTGCTCATTGAAAAAACTATCAATTTAAAAGAAAAGATACATTTATCTTTCTAGAAAAATATAGAGATTAGAAGAATGCAAAGTTATGAAAATTCAAATGAAGATAGGATGTTTCTTGATTTAAATGAATATGAATTCTATTACTTCATGCCAAACTCTGAAAGTGTAAATAATGATTTAGGCTATTTTATCAAGAATAAATCTATAGAAACATATAGTTATGTTACTCCTACATTATATGGTGAAAAGAACTTTTTTGAATTCCTTAATTTTTCTTTTGCATTCTTTTCTGATGGTAAGGAATATTTCATAATTAAGCATTATGTTGATGATTTCTTTCAGACTAATTCTAAGATTCTTCGTCAAAAAAATTTCATAGTGTTTTATCAAGACATCTCTCTTATGATTTGGAAAAACAGTGAAAATTCATCACTTAATCCTAATAATCTGTTAGAATTAGAATTGCTTTCCTCTAAGAAACTGAACAAATGGGTAGATGTTTTTTTTGATTCTTTTAGTTATCCAAAACATCTTCAAAAATATATTTCACAGATGGTTGCAACTCAAATAGAGAATCAAGTAGAATTCTACATAGGCTATGTTGATGGAAAAGATGTTGGATGTTTTTGTACTTACAAAAATCTCCCCTTTTATGGTTTTTATGGAGTTGGAACAAGACATCGATATCGTAGAAAAGGATATGCTACAATGATGATGTCTAATTACATGAAATCAGTTATAGATCATAATCCCTCAGCAAACTTTTGCCTGCAGGTTCAACGAGGAAATGGTGCAGAACAGCTCTATAAAAATCTGGGTTTCAAGAATTCTTTTTATCAGAAAAGGTTTGATTGGGATCCATCTCAAAATAGTCCTAAACTAACTATCTAATCCCTTCCATTCTTTCTCTGCTTCTTGTAAATCCTTTGGATTATCTATACTTTTCCAAAAATATTCTGGGTTTACTTTGTAAGCAATAAGATTTCTCTTTTCAGCCATTTCTACAAAAATAGTTTCTTCCATTTGTCCTTTCTCAGGGAATGATTCTAATGCATCTTTTGCGAAAATATCCACTCCCGCATGAATCCAATGATCAAGAATAGGTTTTTCTCTAAATTCCGATATTTTTTTCTTATCTTCTATTTCAACGATTCCATAAGGACTTCGCATTTTTACTACAGCAATAGTTCCTTTAATCTCACTGTTGATGTGTATCTTCATCATTTCAGAAAGATCAAAATTTGTAATTATATCTCCATTCATTATAATAGCATTTTTACTTGAAACAAACTGATTAGCTAGATGAACCGCTCCTCCTGATCCTAATTTTTCTCTTTCTATACTATAGCTAATCTCTATTTCACCATATTCAGTTTCATATACTCTCCCAAATTGTTCTTCTATGTATGCAGCAAGGTGTCTTACAGCTAAAATGGCATGCTGAACATTATTCTTTCTTAACCAAGTAAGTTCCCATTCCAAAATCGTTTTACCTGATAACTGAACCATAGCTTTAGGTAAACTGTCTTTTGTTATAGTTCTGATTCTAGTACCAAGACCCCCACAAAGAATAATTGCTTCCATACCACAACTGGTTAAAAAGAATCTATAATAATTTTTTGTATAGGAAAATCTATTTAGACTGACATAAAGTTAAAATAGTGTTTTATGAAATTAGTAACCATTATGGAAGCAACTGGTAAAACTCCTCTAGAAGAATTCATTGAACTTTATGCACAAATCAAAGATAAGTTTGAGAAGTTACCTACAGTTCTCTCAAAACTATCAAATTACTCTGACGATATGGTAAAAGAAAATGTTGATCTCAAAAATAAACTAAAGGAAATCGATAATAAGTTTACACAGCTCCAAGATGAATATAACACAAAAGACAGTAAAATCACAGATTTACAAAAAGAAGCAACAAATTACAAATCACAGCTTCAAAGCGTTGAAGAACAGATGTCAGGTCTTAGAAAAATGTATGAAGAAATGACACAAGAGAGAGCTGAAGAATTAGAGATCCAAGAGTTGTTAGCTATATATACAATATTATTTGAGAAAGTTTTCGCAGCAAATCCACATACGAAAATTCTCCTTCTCCTTCAAGGTGTTGATAAAGAAGAATGGACACGAGATGAATTGGTTAAAACCACAGGTTTTACTCCTGCAGCTATCATTAAAGCTTTACATGATTTACGTAATTCTGGTATTTTGGAAACTGATGATTCTGCTCAAAAAGCTAAACTCATACAAAAAATAGCGTAAAAAAGTTCAGAACTAATCAACAAGAGACATTAGATAGTCTTTGATTTTTTGCTCCTCATACTTTTCTTCATGTGTTATTTTATCTATGGGAATCTTTCTAGGAAGGTCTGGATCTTCATTCGGATACCCAATAGTAATCAAAGCCATAGGTAATACATGTTCAGGTAATTCTAGAAACCTTGATACTCTTTCATCATTAAAAGCTCCTATCCAGCATGATCCTAAACCTAATGATTTACTCATCAGTAACATATTCTGAATTGCAGCTCCTGAATCATGATAAATGTACATCCTTTCTCCTCTCTCACCATATCTGGTTTTTGTACGATCCAGATTAACTACTACAGCAATTAGCAAAGGAGCTTCGTCTACAAACCTTTGAGCTGATAATTTCTGTTTTGTCGCTTTATCTTTTATAATGATGAATTCCACAGGCTGTCTGTTTCCTGCACTAGGTGCCATCCAACCTGCTTCTAATATTTTTTTCACCATATTTTCAGGTACTTCTTGATCTTTAAAAGATCTAATACTTCTTCTTTCCTTAATGATATTATAAATTGCATCAGAAGTGTTTTCACTCATTTTTACTCACTCCATTCAAAAACAAAACCTATTTATTGTTTTCGATGAATATGTCTATTTTTTTTACTTTTCCTTCTTTTTCTTCTTTTTTTCAGAAGAAGCCTTAACCTTCTCTTTTTCTTCTACTTCTTCAATTTCCTTTTTTTCTTGAACCTTATCTTCATCTTCTTTATCACGAAGTTTCATTGCTGCTTTCACATAAACCAAATCTGCAAGGTACGCTTTTAATGGAACTACAATCAATCCCATAAGATAAACAATTCCTCCAAGAACAGCAAGAGTAATTCCTAGTGCTCCTCCTATAACAACTGGCACTATAAAAATTAATCCGATTATTGCAAATAAGACTGTTCCTAAAGTGTAGTTCAAGATTATTGTGCTTGTTTTTACTGGTCTCTTAATATGAAATGCTTTGTATAACCAGTTAGAACTTACATAATATATTCCAAAAAAAGGTGCAGATAATAGTATAGCTCCTCCTAGGGTGCCTGTTATTACTGGAAGGATGACATATTCAAGGAATGCCAAACCTATGCTTGCAATGGCAATTCCTGCAGCAATAAGAGCTAAAGCTAAACCAAATACTTCCACAGTTACACTAAGAACATTAGAAGTTGGAAGAGGACCACCTAAAAATCCTATCGGACGGACTCTATTATATTGATACTGAACTGTTGATGGTTCATATTGAGTTCCCTCCTCAAATAATTTAGGCGTGGGTTTTGGAGCTACATAAGGTCTAGCTGCTGCATATTGTGGTGGCCAAATAACTAATTGCGGTTTTTTCTCACCATCTTCTTCTACTTCTCCAATTGTTGCAGTATAAGTAGCAACTTCACCTTCATCTTTATGAGGTTTAGGTACAACTACTTTGCTTATATCTTCACCACATGATGCACAAAAAGCATCTTCTATTTTGTTAATTTTATTACACGAGGGGCAAGTTTTCAAAGTTACTCCACAAAATTTACAGAATTTAGATGTTGGTTTTATTTCCCTATTACAGTTAGGGCAAATACTCTTATCACTCATTATGCTCAATTTTCTATCGTTAAAATCGTTTATAAGAGATTTGCTTTCTGATTAACATTAAGAAGAAAACAAAAAAGGAAAAGAGGTTTCCTTTACGATTATGTTAACTCAATATGAGATTCTCTTATTTGTGATTCAATTTCTATAATGTTTTTTCTACTATCCCTTCCCTTATCAAGGATTTCCCAGAATCTATCAACATAATCAGGATGAATTCCTGTTAAAATTCCTCTGATGGTAAGAAATGGCTCATCGATAGAATTCAACGCTGCTTTAATGTCTCCCCTTTCAAATTTCTTTACTATTTTTCTTGTTTCGAATGTTGATTGATAAGTTGTTGGTGTTGAAATTGTTAAATAACCAAGTTTTGCCCTTGTTACATCAGCTGTCAAGCTTGAATTTTCATCTAATTCACTGAAGAAAAGATCAGAAAATCTGATATTCTGAACTTTTTCTAAAGTCTCAAATTCTTTATCAAGAGACACAATCACTCCTAATCCTCTAGCTTCTTTTGTGAAAGAATTGAAGAAATCATTGAGATCAGCATTATATTCTTCATGTGTGCTTTCTTGTAAAGCTGCAAGAATTGTAGTTGTCAAAGTTTCAGCTAGTATTTCATTACTTTTTTCAAGAGCAAGTTCAATCTGTTCATCTGAATAGAAATTTAGTAGTTTTTCATTATCAAAGAGTATTACAGGACAATACGGACCTTTTAAGTCAAATCCTAAGTGGAAGAGAGCTTTTGCTGCATTGTATTGAACTAGTGAAGGTTCATTTTTTTCAGGAACTACAAAGATTACAGTGGGGGGTTCACCTACTATATCTGTAATTAAATTACTAGCAATCATAGATCCCGCACTACCAGTACCTCCTCCACTTCCAACAATAAGATGCAAGGCTAAATCATCATCGCTTCTTTTATCATCTCGTTTGTAAAAAACAACTTTTTCTAGTTTGTCTCGTAAATCTATTTCTTTTTTCTGCAAATCACCCATTGCTTTTTCTAACTCATAGTTCGATGAGACATTCTTCTTTGAACCAAACCAGAATTCATCTGAATAATTTTTAATTTTTGGATGAAAATTATCTTCATTATTGATAGCTAATGATTTTACAGTTATTTTACTCTCTCTAAGGTGATGTATAATTTTATCACCTATTCTACATCCAGCATTACCTACTCCAATGATAGCAACAGATATCTTCTTTCTGAAAAGCTTACGTTTTAGCCAAGACATCTATAATCCTCCTCCTACCGATCTAATAATCTTCATCATATTCAAGATCCAGATAATTATTGCCATTATAGTTCTGAATAACTTTGAAGTTGAAATAGGAAATGTTCTCATTGAAGCAATGTATTCTCGAAGTTGAAACATTATTACATTTTCTTGTTTAACTACTTCAGCATGCCTTATTTCAAATTCAACAACATTTGCAAAGATATAGTTGTCCAATTCCATTAAGGCTTTGATTTTGAATTTCTTCATTTTTGAATGAAAAACAATAAGCGGAAATAAGACAATTAAAACCATAAGAGCTGCTACAACAGCTGATATTGTAACTACTACTACAGTTACAGGTTGACCTACATGAATGAAAAGTAATTCAAAATTTACTAATGGCATTTTGCCAGCCAGAGCATAAATTAATTCATTTGCATTTCCCATTCCCATTGCTATGATTATAATCAAAGTAGACAAGATACCTGCTGTTGGAATATTTTCTAGTTGTCGTATTGATCTTCCTTTTGACCATTTATCACCCAAAGACCAAATTATATCATAGTTTTCTCTGTTTAACAGAGTTCCATATTCTTTCATGTATATCTTAATTCTCTCTTTAATAGGCTTAAGGACTTTTGAATACAATCTTGTGTTGATAATCATATAGTAAGTAGCAACAAAGAAAATATAGAATAGGATTGGGTTAAAAATACAAGCGATGATACCAAAAACTGCAGCAGTGCTATACCCATTTGCATATGAAAACTGTATCAATGGAATTTGTATTCCAATTCCTGTGGCAAGAGATGCTAATATAATTAAAGGATTCTTGGGCAGTTTTCTATCATAATATTTAGTGTAGTACTCCCTTACAGGTTTCTCTAACCATTCGATTCTTTTTGCTAAAGTTAGTCCTAGAAATCCATCATGAGTATATTTTAAGTAAAATAATGATAGAATAATTGCTATAAGAATAGGTATTCCTACATTGAAAAGTATATCAGCAATCCACCTCGCTGTAGAAAAACCTTCAAAGGCTTTTTCTAAAGGTATAATTGTAAAAAGTAATGTTGGAATGAACATTATTACAACATAAATCCATAATTTGAGATACTCTTTCCATCTTAATGAAAGAATTGTGTTTAGTTTTAGTTTGAATAAAGCTAAAGGTACCAAGTAAAACTTTCTAAATGGTTGCATAATTGCTTTAACATATGTGGGATTCTCCACTAGTGCAGCTGTTCTAGGATATTTCTTATAGTGCTCTATTATAAGGTTCTCAAAATCAAAATTAGGTAATTCAACATCCTCTGGTATAACATAATTTGCTTTAACTGAAATAGGTTTTGAAGAATTGGAATCCATAACAAAAACATATAACACTCGCTTATTTTTAATGCTTTCTATCTTTTTGCGGAAGAATTTTATTACTAGAAGAGAACTTTATTTTGATAGATTTGAGATTAACAAAAATAGTATGTACAATAGGTCCATCTTCTAGTTCAGAGGAAACTCTTCAACAATTAATACTTGAAGGCATGGATATTGCTAGATTGAATTTCTCTCATGGTGATCATAACACCCATGAATCGGTTTTTAACAAACTAAGAAAATTAAGTGATTCTTTAGCTATAGCTATTGATATAAGTGGTCCTAAAATCCGTCTTGGTAAATTAGAAGAAAAATCTAATCTTGCTGAAAATGATAAAGTGCAATTAACACCAGATAATATTGTTGGGATAAAAAACCTACTTCCAGTGAATTATCCATCACTTTCAGAAGAAGTTAAGAAAGGTTCATTCATCTTCATGAATGATGGTTTTATAAAACTAAAAGTTCAATCAATAGAAGATAATCTAATCAATTGTGTTGTTATTGATGGTGGGGAAATTTCTTCCCACAAAGGAATTAACGTCCCTGATGCTGATTTATCAATTCATGTACCTACTGAAAAAGATCTTGCAGATATAGAAAAAGCATGCAGTTTAGAAACTGATTTTCTTTTTATCTCTTTTGTACGATGTGTTGATGACTTGAAGCAAGTGAATGAAATTGTTGAAACATCATTAAAGAAACCTATTCCCCTTATTGCAAAAATTGAGCATCAGGATGCATTGAAAAATATCAAAGAAATCATAAAATATAGTAGCGGATTAATGGTAGCTAGAGGGGATTTGGCTATTGAGGTTGGTCCTGCTAAAGTGCCTGTTGTTCAGAAAAATTTGATCAATTTAGGGATGTCTTACGCAAAACCAGTAATAGTTGCTACTCAGATGCTTGAATCTATGACTAAGGAATCATTACCGACAAGAGCAGAAGCTAGCGATGTTGCTCATGCTGTTTTTGATGGTGCTGATGCTTTGATGCTTTCTTCAGAAACTGCAACAGGAAAACACCCTCTTCAAGTTGTAAAAGTGATGAACGATATCATTAATGAAGCTGAAAAGGATTTCAATTGTACAGTCCCAGATTCTAAAAGTGATGAGAATCCAATTGGCTTTGAAATAGGTCAAGCAGCAATGAATTTAGGAAAGAGAATGTCTGCTAAAGCTATAATAGCACTTACTCAAACAGGTTATTCGGCAAGAATGGTTTCAAGAAACAGGATTCCAATTCCTATATATGTAGTAACTCCTGCTCAAACAACTATGAGATCTACGCGATTATTGTGGGGAGTTAAACCTATCTTACATCATTATGAAACTGAATACGAACAACTTGTATATAGTTCAATACATAAACTTCAATCTGAGAAATTAATTAATCCTGAAGATACTGTCGTTCTTGTTGCAGGTTCTATAGTTGGTTTAGCAGGTAAAACAAACACTATACAAATTCTCAATGTTCAAGAAACGTTAGCTAGCAAACATTAAATGTAATGATTTGAGCAATATATCTAAATCATTAATGAAAAAGTCTTAAAAGAAAGATAAAATATCTGTAATTGAAAAAGGGATGTTAAATGAAAGCACTATTCAGTAAAAAAGGAAAAAAAATAGAGGGAGATCCCCCTGAGAAATATAATGCACTTTATAATTTTAACTTTGAATCTATAATAAAACAAAGCAAAATGACTGATAATCCTTTATCTGGAAGCGAATCATCAGACACACTTTTTATTGAAGCTGAGATTGATAAAATCTCTTCTGGTTTAATATTTACTGAAAATTATGGTAATGAGATTATTAAAGCAATGAATAATCAAATTAAAGATAAGTTTCCATCTTCGCTTCTGATTTCTCGTTCAAATATATCACAAGATCTAGGTGTTAAAATTCCTTTTCTTAAGACTCCTACATTAAAATTGATAGAAAACACTTTTTCAAGAGGAATTGCATGGTATGAAGAGAATCAAGAAAAAATAACACAAGAATTAAACAAACAATTTAAAGACACTTCTCTTATTTTCATATTTGTAGAAAACGATGCTTTTATTATTGGATTAATAACCAAAATAGTTGAATACTTAAAAGGAAAAAATCTTCAACCGATCTTATCTTTTCATATCCCCCCTCATGAGGTGGAAGTAATTCAAGAATTCACTATTCTTACAACTATTCATAGGTTAATGAAAAAATCAACGGATTTCGATGTTCCCTTTATCCTGTATGATGAAAATAACTTAATAAAAGCCAATCCAAATATAGCTTTAGATATTTTGAGATCCAAATTATATAATAGAGAAGCTCACATTATTTCCGATTTTTTGATTGCATCACAAGCTCCTTCAGAGTTCTACCATGTTGATTTATCTAATTTCTTAAGAGTCTTCACTGAAATAAAAGGACCTTGCTTAATATTCTCAGTTGATGTTTATGATAATAATCCTGTTTTATCGAAATTACTAAAGAATAATAAGTTTGCTTGGAATTTTATATCAGAGCATAAATTCACTAGAGGTTTCTTGGTAATCCAGCCTGGCACTCAGGGATTAATAACAAAAGAATATCAGAGGATTAGAAAAAAATATTCGAACCTTGATGTAATATTTTCAATTCATCCTAAAAGAACTAATGGAGCACTTATTAGAGGAATTTTCACTAGCAATATGTTACCAAAACAAATTTTAGCTAAGTACGATCTTTATTCGAAGATTGTAGTAGAAATTTATGATGAAAATGAGGAGAGAGTGGGAACCTTAAACCTTTTAGATTTGGACGTAATCTGGGAGAAAACTAATTACCTAATCAAAGTTAGAACTGAAAATGATGAAAATTAATACCTTGCGCAAAATATATAATAGCACAAATCTTCTTCTTTTCAATTCAGTCTCATAAGTAATGCTCTAGTCATTACCTTTAAATATATCTTGTGAGACGAAACAATAAATTAGACGATATCGTGATTAATTATGCAAGCTAGATTAAGAACAGCATTAGGAGCAATAATTATTATTGTAACAATTGGATCTTCATTATCAATGGGTATTTTACTCCCTCTAAGTTCGAGAAACAGCATGGAGGAGATTACTGAAAGAATTTTTGCTTTTGGAAGAATCACAGAAGATGATATTGTCCCCTATACAGGATCCAATGAGTATTCAGATTGGATGTATATGGGAGTTAGAACAAATGAATCAAGATATTATAATCAAGCAGTTTTTAGTTTTTATAATGTGAGTGATAGGGAAGCATTTGTAGACTATAATTCTCGTATAGGTTATGTAAGTCTTCATGGTGATTTAACTTTCGATATTATTATTAATAAAACCGTTAAAGAATTTAATGGAGTAGAAGGACAAGATGATTATGTTGTTTTTACAAAAAGGAAACAATATTTCGTAAATGAAGAAGAATCGGAATTGAGTGGAAATGAATACATATTGAATTTCAACTATATGTGGCCATATTATCTAGAACATTTTGGAAATGGAACAGAATACGGTTTTCAAGCTTATGTTGCTTCTTATCTTCTACAGCAAGAGTTACTTAGTTTTAAAGACAGTTTTGGTTATAGTGATCAAGATTTGGCACAAATTGCATTAAACCAAACCTATGCATCCGAAGAGAACATAATAGATATAGGAACTTATATACCACACAATTGGATTAGTGTTCGTCCTGCATATCCAGATTTAGATTTTGATAGAGCTACTAGTTACAAGATTCTATACAATGCCACTTATAATGGTAAAGATTATTCATTTTTGACTGGTGATGCTGGATCTGCTAAATTCTTCTTAGATTTAGTTAGGGGATTGGATTATACAGAAGTCAATGATTTAACAGTTGATGTAGAACAATTGTTAGCAGATATATATGGTATTGACACTGAAATAGAAAAAAGTAATGCAAAATCATTTGTTGGATATATGAATTTCCTCTTAGGAAAACCCTCACTCAACTGGTTATATGAAAATCAAATCTCATACGTTTGTAGAAGAACAGCATTGGAATGGTTATTTGGTGCTGAAGATGTTCTTCTAGGCAATAAGAAGTTTCCATTGCTTGTCAATCAATCTTTTGAATCATCAAGTGTTGATTGGAACAACGATCTATATTATGCACATAGAACCGGAGCAAATGATATTCAAGATATTGGTAGAATCTTAGCAATTGGAAATATTCCCTCTTTTGAACGTTCACATTCAATGGATGTTTTTGTTGAAGATGATATGGCATATGTAATTGAAGGTAAAAATGATATTAAAATTGTAAATACAACTCATCCACTTTTCTTAGCTGTAGGGCAATATGGAGACTATTCAGGTGATGTAACTTCACTTACAGTTATTGACTCTATAATTTATGCTACTGAAGGGAATCAAGGTTTAGAAATTCTCAATGCTACTGAACCTGTATTCATAAAACAATTACAGCAACAATGGACCAACTATGGAAGAGCTGATATGCATGACATCGATTATGGTTTATTTGGTACTGCTAATCCTACTAATTATCTTTATATCGCTAATGGAGAGTATGGCGTTACATATGTTGGAGTTTTAGATGATGGTACGTTAAGTAACACATTTTCTACATTCAATGAAACTTCAGGAGACGCATTAGCTATTGATGTAAGTGGTACAACCGCTTATGTTGGTTTGGGAACTGACGGAATAGATATCATCCGATTAGACAGCATATCTTTTGAGCCTAATGTTCTGTATCAGCATTATGATTCAGCAAACTTCAGTGAAATAAACAATGTCATTGACTTAAGAGTTGAAGGTTCATATCTCTATGTACTTGATGAAGTAGAAGGCTTACTTATATTTAGTATTGGTGCTGATCTTACACTTGAAGGGAAGTATGGATTCAATCCAAGTGAAACTTATTACAATAACCTCTACATAGATTCCTCCAAAGTTTTTCTAACACAAGGAGAATATGGTCTTACCGTAGTTGATGTGTCTTCAAAAAGCTCGCCATCTGAGCTTTATAGACTTAATGGAACTGATCACCTAGGAACAGCTTTTGGAGTTTATGCTGATGGAAATGATATTTACCTTTCAGACTATTCTGAAGGTTTAATTCATTACCAAATCGAACCAGCTTCAGAAACATTCATTTTCGAAAACAAAGATGAACTTCACACATACTTAGACTGTTGGTATGCCAATTCGAAAATTCAATTTGATTACTGGCCTTATTTACAAGAAGAAACAGTTTTCAATACAACATATGATTCATTCATAGGTTATCCTCTAATAGATGGAAGTTTACGAAATCAATGGTATGAAGCTTTCTTTAGACCTTTTGCTTATCTAGCAAATGATTACGCTTTGTACTATGATGAAGTTGTGTTATATTATTTCTGTCAATCTGATTTTCCAGTAAAAGAAACATACAATGAACCAACCTATTGGATGACTGCAGCTAATTTTATTAATACTTCCTTTATCTACGCAGGTATTTGGGAACAAATGCATAATATGGGTTTGAAACCTTCCGATTTCCATATAACAAACTCATTACCTGGAAGAACAACAGATCCTCAACACATAATTGAGATGCTAGTGGAGGAACAAACTGGTATCGTAGTTGATAGAATGGACAGAGTACAATATAATTCTAGGGCTAAACAACACATAGAAATGTTCTCACTCTTAAATCCATCAAAATATGGTGACAATCCAATGTATGTGGATGTAATCCATCGATATCCTACTTGGCATCAAGCAAATCCAGGTTTTGCTGGTGACATGAGTAATCTATTTTGGCAAATTGACAGAACCGTTGCAACTGAAGTATTGTATGTTGATATAAAAGATGATTTCTTGGATCAAATTGATAAAGTTGATACTGCAAGAACTATTGGGGCTTTTAGTTCTCTATTCATCGTTACAATTGGTTTTGTTATAACCTCAGTTGTGCTTTATAGAACTTATCCAGAATTTTAATTGAAAAAGAAATAATTTCTTTTCTTTTTTCTTTTTACATTTTTATTCCCTTTAAGAGTTTTTGCCGGTAAAATTTATCTTTAAATACTAATACGTTTAATATAGACATACTAGTTGTAAATAACATATATCATAAAATAGTAGAAACTAATTTAAGGTTTAATGTAAGGTGTAGCAATCGTGTCAGAAGATACAGTTACAAAAAAAATGTCAGCTGCTGCGTTCTTTAATGAAAACAGAGCCATTGCTGGTTTTGGCAATTCAATGAGAGCAGTATTTACTAGTATTAGAGAGTTAGTTGAGAATGGATTAGATGCAGCAGAAAAAAGAGGGATCAATCCTGTTATAGATTTAGATTTAAGAAAACTATCAAGCAGAGAAATCAATGAATTGCTTGATGTTAAACAGTATAAGAAATTAGAAAAACATCTAGATTTTCTACAATTAACCTGTAAAGATAATGGGATAGGAGTTCCTGGACACCAGATTGCTGAACTTTTTGGTAGAGTATTAACTGGTACAAAATATGGTGTAATTCAAACACGAGGACGTTTCGGTTTAGGAGCAAAAATGTGTTTATTATACTCCATGTCATCTGTTGACTTGCCTGCAAAAATACGAAGCAGATACTTCATGGATGACATAACTCATGAGCTTCATTTAATGATAAATCTTGAAAAGAATGAACCTGTAATTATGGAACAACATGAATACTTACCTGGAGATCCTAACTATCTTGAAGAACCTGGAACTGAAATTTCTATTACTTTTACAGGAGCTTGGAGACTTGCAAAGAATAGTGTAAAAGAATATTTTAAACAATTGGCTATTATAACTCCCTACTCCAGTTTTAATATTAAAGTTCCAGCAGATAAGGAGGGTGAATATGAAGATCTTGATTTTCTCAGTGTCGTAGATGATATGCCTCCTCCCCCTCAACCAGTTAAAATTCATCCATGGGGGTGTGATATTACTCAATTTAAAGCAGAATTAACTGCATCTAAAAGTAAAACGCTTAAGCAATTTCTAGCAACACAATTCATGGGAGTAAATGAGGAGATAGCAGAAGGGTTCTTCCAACTCCTAGAAATTGATCCTAATAAATCTCCAAACGATATTACCTCACACGAAATTAGAAGAATAGTTCATGAAGGTTTTGTTAAAGCTTATCAAGAAGCAAAAGATGTTAAAAGAAAAAGGGATCGAATATTCCAATTTGATGATCCAAAGGGGACTGCTTTATCACCTTTAGGATCGAATAGGTTAAGAAGGGGATTAGAAAAAGAACTAGAACCTAAGTTTGTTGAAGCTGTAACCAGAGCTCCAAAAGCTTATTCTGGCCATCCCTTTATAGTAGAAGTAGCAATAGGATACGGTGGGGGAGTAAGTGAAGCTTCACAAGTAAAAGGAGCTACAGTTCAAGATAATAAGATAATCTATAGATATGCAAATCGTATTCCACTCATTTTTGGAGCAGGGAACGATGTTATTTCACATACTGTTTCTTCAATAAGATGGAATGAATATGGTTTAACAAGACAATCTGATCCTTTAGCAATAGCTGTATCAGTAGTTAGTACTAAAATTCCTTTTCCGGAAACAAGCAAAGAATATATATCAATTGTTCCTGAGATTGAGGAAGAAATAAGATTAGCTTTAATGCAGTTAGGGAGAAGATTAAAGACTTTTTTAAGCAGAGCTAAAAGAAGAAGAAGGGAGCATGCAAGATTATCTCGCTTTGTTAGATCTGCACCAATAATTATAGAAAATCTAACTAAAATTTTAGAAGATGAATCAGTGAATTATACTGATTTTAGATTAGAAACAGATAGAATTGCAGCGGCTTTAGCTCATGGAGCATCAAAAAAAGTTAAACTGTTTATGCCCTTGGGAAGAAGATTATTTGGTGCAAATGTATGGTGTCCATTTAGGATTCAGTCAGTTCTTAAAGCAAATAATATTGAAACCATTGCTGATTTTCTGATAACACCAACAGAGGTACTTGCTAAACTGTTAGAACTTAGTGATCAAGATATCTATAATATAAAACTTAGAACAATATCTGAACTTGATAGAGAAGGAATGAGTCCTGAGTTTGATCCTAAACTCTTTGTAAGTAGAACTATAGAAAGAAGATTTACTCAAAATGAAAAACCTACAATTACATTAAAAGAGGCTTTATATCGGAGATGGATACAAAACAGTTACCATTATTTCGCTACAGATTTTTACAAACTACAAAATGTTACTGGATTACTAGAGAAACTTTTTGAAAACAAAAAAGAAGAGCTCCTTCATCAATATTTATTAACTAAAGATAAAACAAGTACAGCTACATCTGAAAAACGAAAACAACTTCTAGCTTCTCTCACCAAAGTTGATGACCTAAAGATAGATACACTATTTCCTACCTTTGAGTATATAAAAGATAATTCTAAGGGTTTAATCTCTCAAGAAACGACCATAGAAGAATTTCTATACCAAACAAAATTACCATATTCATTAAATTATCAAACAGAAGTAACTGCAGTTTTAATTAATTATCTGCAAAATATTTTTTCTCAACTATGTGACAAGTTTCCCACATTTTCTAAGATAAATGTAACCAAAATGAAACCTGATTGGACGGATGCTTATACAAAGAATGCTTTTCATAGAAGAAAGATAAAAATAATTGAAGATTTAGTTAATGCAAAATTAGACGATCTTGTAGTTATAAAAGAACTAGAAAGGAATCTATACAATACATTTTTGGATATTCTAGAAAAATCCTCAGAATCTATAGAATTATCAAAATTTGAGTTCATTTCTGATGAATCACTTAAAGAAGATGAAGCAAACGTCATAAAAGCTCTATTTCAGAAAGGTGTAAAGACTCTTTCTCACTTAATCTCTTTACCTACAACCTCTATTCTGAAAAGAGATTATACACCATTAAGTGATCTTCTTCTTAAAGAATCAAAACACAAATTAATATCTCACATTCGGGAATCTAAGAATGATAAGGATTTATCACATATTAAGGTGATTCCAAAAGAAATAGAACAACAGTTGGTTAATCTTCAAATATTTACAACTACTGCATTCTTAGCATTTCCATCACCTCATTTAAGAAAGATAGGTTTGAGAAAAAAAGATGTTGAGAGAATAAAGAAGAGTCTTGGAACTCCAATATTCAAGTGGATAAAGCATCAAGAAATGTTGAAAACTACAGGAATTGTTTCTATAGAAGAGATTTTTTATAATCCACCTGAAGCCTACAATCTAACTGGAGAATCTAAGAAAGAATATTTAGAGATTGCTAATCTTTTATTAACTCCTATAACTTTTGCTTTTCCATCATTAAGAAGACAATCTTATTTATTACAAGAAATAGGAATCAATTGTATAGGTAGGTTCTCTATTTGGTCTAATTCTGACTTATCAGATGTTTTAAACATATCAGAAGAAAGAGTAAAAGAATTAAAACAATCTATCAAAGTAGAAGATGTAAACAAGAACAAAGCTGAGTATGGAAAGAGTTTGAATTTGCTCAGTAACCAATATCCTAGACTAGTTCAGTTTATAGAAAAACATAATCTGACTATACAAGATCTTTATAGTGTTTACCCCACTGAAAAACCAACATTAAATACTGGATTCTGGGAAAACATTCGTCATCTAAATAAATTAGCAAACATGGAAATAATCGAACTTACTCAATTATATCCTGAAAAATATAAGGATTTATCTCTTCTAAAAGAAGCTCTTCTTCGCTTGAAATTAAGAAATATTGTAACTCTAAGACAATTTTTAGATCTTATCCCAGAAATTATTGAATCTGAATTAAATACAGCAAAAGAAAGAAAACTTGTTATTGAGCTATATAATAACATCAAGAATAGAACTTTTTCGGAAACTGAGCAATTTAGTAAGGAAATCTTACTTATTAGCGAATATGATGAATTTGTTCAAACCCTAGGATTACCTATTTCAAGAATAAGCAAGCTAACACTTGAAGATTTTGATAAATTGAGGAACAGAGGAATATCTGCTGTCCATCAGCTGTTTGAATATACTCTTGACGAGTTAGCAGCTATTTTAGTAAAATCTAAGGAAGAAATTCAACAATTATTAGATGAATTCGCAATTGAAAAGAAAGGAACGCATTTCTTTGAAAAAATAGGAAGCAAATATGAATCCCTTATTTCTTTTGAATATGAAGAATCAGAGAGATTCTCTTCACATGAAATTATTTCTTTAATACTTTCAGGCTATGACACCGTGGATAAGATTTTTTACTTAGCTCATCCTCTCACTTTTTCCTCAGCAGTAGTTAACTGGAATGTCATTGATAAATTTAGAAAACTACTAAGATCTCCTTTAACATTGGTTACTTGGGAGAAAATTATCACGAAAACTATTCAAGTCGAAGAAACTGAAGAGACTCAAGAGATTGAGGAAGTCCAAACCAGAACATTAACAACTCAACAACTTAACACTTTCAGAAATAATGGAATAACCAAAATTATTGATCTTCTTGTAAGTAAATCAGAAGATATCGCTTCTTTCTTAGGTGTAAACAATGAAGAAGCTATACTTCTTCAAAGGAATGTAAGAATAAGTGATACTGGAATTGATCTTTCTGAATTAGGGATTTTAGAACCTCGAATAGTTCGGGTATTAGATGAGAACAACATAATGACAATTGAGGATTTATACTTCTCAACATCAAAAGATAAATGGAATGAGGATATTTTACCATGGGATGTTATTGAATCCTTCAAAGCAATATTGAATCTATCTTTAAATCATATTTCTGACATGTTAGATCCTGAAATCATAGAATTATTAGAAAAAGCAAAAATTAAGACTCTCCTTGGTTTTATGTTATCCTCTCCTGAAATTCTAATGGAAAAAACAGGAATCCCAGATGAAAGATTTGAAACAATAAAAAGTGCTTTAGATTTTTCAGATATCTTTGGGTATTTCTCACTGCCTGTTTACTTCTTACCATCACTTTCATTCAATCAAACAGAATTATTAAGAGAAAACGGAATTAAAACAATTTCAGAATTTATAATAGCATCACCTCAAAAACTTAGTAAACTTATTAAAATAAACCCCGATATAGCTGAAAAAATTATAACTTCTTTGACATCATCAAGTATTCAAGCAATGTATGAACAAAAGGGTATCTTTGCATTCGAAACGCAATTGTTTGATAAACATGAACAAAGATTACTGAGTAGAGATTCAATATTTCACTTCGAAAGATTCCAAACAATCCAAGAAATATTGTATACTGTTGAAGAACAATATTATTTCTCCAATCCAGAATTGTGGACAAAAATATCAGCTGTTAAGAAATATCTCTCTTTACCATTGAAAATTTTTACTGAGATATCAGAATTTTCTTTAGAGGTTTTAGAACAAAGTGATATCAATTATGTTTATCAGTTACTTTTCATTCCAGATGCTGATCTTACAGATCCTGTTCTTTTTAGAGTTGTTTCTACATATTCTTCAAAAATAATAGTAATGCAAGCTTTTCATTATTTTGCTAAACTACCAGCATCTGTATATAATTCATCATACTTCAATAGTATTATTCAGGATGTAGAAAATAAAACACTATCAGATGTTATTACTGATTCCAAAGTTATTAAAGACTTAACTGGTAAGGATAAACAATATCTTACAGATCATTATAATCTAACATTAATTCGTTCAATTCTGGAATTGCCTCTTAGAATCACACCTTTCTTCACTAAAATCAGAAAAGCTCGTAGAGACGAATACAAAAATGTTATAATTGGTGATGTTTTCGAAATAAACTTGGAAGAACATTCTGCTCTTTCACCTTTCTTTTCAAGTTTGATGGAGACTGACTCTCTTAATAAACTAATAATGGAATTAGCAATACCAATAGCATCTATGGGACTTCCTAGAGAACTTACTCTCAAGTTAAGTAAATCCTCAATTAACACCTTGATTGATTTCTTCTCTCTTCCAGAAAAACAACTTTCAGAAATCTCTGGTTTTTCACAAAAGCAAATAAGAGAAATAAAAGAAATTCTAACCTACAGTGATATTGTATCATTCCGATTATCACAAGCTCATCTTATAAGACCCTCTGAACTAATAACTGAGAAAAAACTAGACGATTTGAAGGATTTAGGGATTACAGATATTGAAACACTATTTTATTCTGCATCTTTGTTAGGCATCTCTGAAATACTTCTAGTTGAAGAATATAAGAAAGCAAAGGAACTCTTATCAGGTTCAATTAGATTTATAGGTTTTCTATCCTATGATGAGATTAAACGTTTGGAGTATCATGAAATAAATTCAGTCATAGATCTCGCTTTGTTGAATAAAGATGAGTTATTTACTATTACTCAAAATCCAATTTACAAAGAGTTTCACGCACTAGATCTCATATCATTTGATGAGTTATCAGAAAGAAGAATTAGTTCTGCTATACCTCTTACAGTTTGTCCTTCAATTGAGGAAGATTATCATGAAAAACTTCTAGAGATAGGTATCAATTCAGTACAAGATTTTATATCAAGGATGGAAGAAATGAGAGAATCTCATCCAGCACTAGTTAGGTTGGATATATTCAGAGAAGTACTACTGTATCGTTCTTCAGTGGCTTTTATTGGTTTAGATAATCATCATGTTATGAAGCTTATATATTCTGGTGTTGGAGATATTCTCTCCTTCATTACAGAGGATGTTTCCACAATCTCTCTTTTACTGAAGATGTCAGAGAAGAAAGTACAAACATACTTGGATAAAATAACTCCTTCTAACTTGATGAAAGAAGTAAAACGAAAAGGTGTCGAATTAGAAAATTTCTCTGTACTATCAAAGGGTAAAATTAATTCTCTTCTAAAATCTGGAAAAGTACATGTACAAGATTTGTATAGTTCAAATTATCAAGCATATCCTATTTTGAGTGTCTCTGGAGACTATATGAGAGATTTCCTAAATGGTTGTCAC
>JAEOTG010000405.1 GCA_016839985.1 Candidatus Heimdallarchaeota archaeon
ATAGGTAAGCATAGAAAAAACTCATATTTTGTATCTACACCAAGGAAATCATTTACAGGAGTTTTTGCAACTCTAGGAAGTTCAAAATAGAGAGAACAAAGACCTATAGCTGAAGTTTCAAGTAACATGTTTTCTACACATAAAAACAAAGAATCACGTAGTGAGTTGTATAAGTATTCATTATTTATGAAATCTTCAATGTTATTATTTGTAAATTCTTTAGCTCCTCTTTCTAAGTCGAAGAAAATGAAGATAATAACAGGTGCTTTTTGTATTTCATCAAGATATTTCTTATAGCTTTGATACAATTCTGAAATTGTTATTCCCTTTTTTTCAGCAGCTTCTTTTTTCCATTCGACAACCGTTTCTAAGAGAAGCTTGAAAAAATTATCTTTAAGTTTTTCATCAGTTAAAATCAAAAATTTAAATGGCATCGTATTACCAGATGAAGGTGCCCATATACCAGCTTCAATAATTTGGTATATATCTTTTAAATTGACTGCTTTAATTTTGAACTTACGAATAGATCTTCTATTCTTAATAACTTCCAGAATTGACATATTATTATTATGAAAAAAGCACTTATAAGTTGAGTTATTTTGATAGGTTTATAAAAAAGAAGAGATAAGTAAGGAATTACTTATTTTATATTTTTAAGAGTTCTAATCATAGCTTCTGTTGTAATTTGATCTATTTTGATATGGTCTTCTACGATATCTCCTTGTATCTTCATGTTCTTGTTCGGAGAGGTTATTTTCCATATCTATTTTCTTAATTTTCTTATCAGAACTTTCTACGTATCCTTCTTTACCTAGAGACAATCTAATATGTCTTTTGAAAAGAATAGTTTTGGAGTTCAAAAATTGATAAGTTTCATTTTCACTAATTTCTTCTATTTGTTCATTCCATGCTGAGAAATAGACAGTACCTGTTTCATCTCCAATTAAAACATCCATAACTTTATGCTCTTCTCCAGTATTTCTGTTTGTCACATCTCTTACTTCTCCCAGTTGTATAATTTTAGCGAGTAGATTGATTTCACGTGTATTAGGAGACAATTCATTAACTTTAATATAATTAATTTCACTCAATTTATATCACTTTATTTTCTGATTTTTGCAGTAATATCTAAATGATTTTACTGTTTCAGACTAAAAAAAAAGTTTAATTTTAATAATTTTTTGATTGATACGAAATCTTTGTGCAAAGAATTAATAAACTAAAAATCTTTTTAAAAATCATGAAATTTGGATATTACGTTAGAACAGCTTATAACTATCTAAAAATAAGAGAGTTAACGCTTAGAGTTGAAGAAATGGGATTTCAAGCAGTTCATGTAAATGATCACTTGATCGGTTTTGATGAAAAACAAGATAAAAAAGAGCCTTATCTAGAAGCTTTAATGTTAATGAGTGCATTAGCGGTTGAAACCAAGAAAATCAAACTTGGGCATATCGTGTTATGTAATTCTTTTAGAAATCCTGCTTATTTGGCAAAGATGATTTCTACCTTAGATAATATCTCTGAAGGTAGAGCTTTGTTGTGGGTAGGTAGTGGTTGGTATGAAGAAGAATACCTTGCTTATGGTTATCCATTTCCTTCACCCAAGAGACGAGTTGATGAACTAGAGGAATCTCTTGTAATCTTCAAAAAACTGTTTACAGAAGATACTACTAACTTTGATGGCAAGATATGGAAGCTTGTTAATAATCGTAATTATCCTAAACCAATATCTAAACCTTATCCACAAATAGTATTGGGTACAGCTGGGAAGAGAATGACGGATATTGCTTGTAGAGAAGCAGATGGTATCAATATTCCTGATTTTAAACTAGATAAATTGCCAAATGCTATAAAGAACATCAAAGAAAAATTGGTAAAATACAATAGAAACACTGATAATTTTGAAATCTCTCTATTCACAGGAATCTCATTAGTAAATTCACAAGAAGAAATTGATCAGATTGTAAAGAAGACTATTGAAAGCAGTAAGAAAGAAGAAAAACCAACAAAAGAAGAAGTGCTAAAAAACTCTTTCATAGGTTTTCAAGAAGACATAAAAGAAAAAATAGCTACTGTAGAGGATATGGGAATTGGTAAAATGGTTATTATAATGAGGGAATCAGATGTTAAAGACCCACTTAAACTATTTCATGACAAAGTAATGTAAGGTGATTTCATGTATATGAGTATATTTAGAAGATTGCAAGAAATAATCTCCAACATTGCTGATGTTAGAAAAAAGAATCTTACTATCAACACATATATTCAAGAAAATCTTGAACTAGATGATGATGATTTAGTAGAACTGCGAATAGCTATAGAAAGAGAATTTGATATAAAATTACCAAAAAACGTATTTAAAGAATTTAACACAATTGGAGAAATAATAGGTTTTATTGAAGCAGAAATGGGGAGATAGAGTATTTTATTTAGCGATAATATCGATTAAATATCTCCATTGTTCTTTCTTCAAAAAGATCTAAATTTTTTAAAGATGGTTTGCTTTTACCATCATCAATTTTTTGGACTAGATTAACAATAAATTCATTTAAAGGAGTCTGGATCCCATATTTTTTACCTAACTCAACAATATGCCCATTCATGTAAGGTATTTCAGTTGGTAATCCTCTTTCATAAAAACTTAAATTTGCAGATCTTGTTTTTTTATTTTGCATTCCAATTATCTTAATTATTAGCATTTTAATCCATAAGCTCAAAGGAAGGATTTTTCTTTGCTTTTTTAGTAAAGCAAGAGATTCAAATTTTATATTATTTAATTTTGGTAAACTCAGTCCCATTTTATACGCAATTCTTATCCCTTCTGTCATATTTATGAGAAATGCAATTCTCACTGGTTTTCTTTTTAGAAGATCCCAAACTGCTTGTCCACTGAATGCTCCAGTTGATGCCATTGTTATGTTTATTAGCAGTTTGGAAAATTTATTACTAATGATATCATCTGTCCAACTAGTTTTTGCGGAATGTGAAATTAATTTCTGTATTTCTTCATCAATTTCTCTTTTCTTTCCTTTTAATCTTCCAAGAACAATTTCTCCTTCATTTGTTCTTTCAGATTTTCCATAACCTCTCCAGATGGCATTGAAGCTTATAACACACCCTAAAATATTCTCGGGTGGAAGTATTTCTGCTATTTTCTCTTCAATCATACCGTTTGTAAAGTTAACTAGAGTGAAATTCTCGTTGAGAGTAGCTTTAAGTCTATTGACTGCGTCCAGAGCATTGTCTATTTTAGTTATCAAGAATACAGCATCAATATCTTTTGGTAAATCTTCTATGTTCGAGAAAGGAATAAGATTCTCTTTAACCGTAAATTCACCTCTAGCTCCACTAATAGATAAACCATTTTCCTTTATTGATTGGATGGTTTCTGGAACTTTATCAACTACATGGACAGTTTTACCTGCTCTTGCCATGTTTGCGATTATATTTGAACCAATTGAACCTGCACCAATAACAGCAAGCTTCATTTGAGAGTAATTCAATTGAAGTAAAATAAGTGTTTTGAATTATTCATGAAAAAATAAAAAAATTATGAGAAGTTAGAGAAGTTTTTCTCCTTCTTCTAAACTCAGCATAGTTAAACCACTAATCATTTTGGGGTAGAAATCTGTAGATTTTTGTGGCATTCTTTCTTGATTTTTTGCAACTTTAAGCACTTGAGAAGCTTTTGTTGGATTTAAGAAAAATGCAACCTTGTATTTACCTTGATCTACCTTTTCAATAGCATCTTTTTCCCATCTCTCATAGAAAATATCGTCATCAATATGTAAATCTCCTAATTCCATTATTCCATGAAAGATCATATCTCGAAGAATGACTACATCTAAATCTTTGAAATCATCACTCATATCTTGAACAAACCTGTTAATATCAGAGGAATTCTTCATAATCATAGAATATGCTTTACCATCTTGGTAGAAAACAAAAGTATGTTTGTCTATGTTTTGTTCAAGGAAATTTGATATATTAGATGTGGCTATTTCATCCATTTCAAAGAATTGTTTAAACTCGTTCATGTTGTTTTCAGTTACATTAACTTTAGCTAAACAACGATGTGTTGCCAGAATGATTAATCCTTCATCTTCAACAGGAACTAAATAAGTCATCCTAAAATTGTAAACATCATTTTCATCCCAGTCTCCAGCTTCATCTCTCCTCATATTCCTATATGTTACAGCTGTTTCGTATCTATGGTGTCCATCTGCTATTACTAGTTGCTGTACTTCAAATACTTGTTGTACTATTCTTATTTTTTCAGAATCGGTTATTTTCCATATTTTGTTTATTACTCCTAAATCATCTTTCCCTTCAATTAATGGAGTTTCATTTAAACATTCATCAAACAATTCAATAGTTTTCTTTTCTGGATCGGAATATAGAATGAATCCTGTTTCTAATGTATGTCTTGTTGTCTTTAACATATTTAATCTATCAATTTTAGGTCCTTTGTGTGTTTTTTCATGAGGTAAAACAATATCTTCTTCAAATGGGTGCAATCTTAAAGCTCCAATAAATCCCTTTCTTACATATTGCTTCCCAAAAAGCTCAAACTCTTGATAATATACATATAATCCAGGAACTTCATCTACAGCAAGAATTTCTTCTTCTAACCATTCTCCCAATCTTTGTTTAGATATTTCATACCTATTTTCTTCGATTGGTAAGGTTAATCTGCAGTAATTATAATCTGATTGACTATAATATTTTTCTTGCATTTCAGCATCAATTTTGTCATAAGGTTGGACAATAAGTTTTTCGATATCCCCAGCTTTGCCAGTATATCTTATTGCTTTAAATGGTCTGATATCTACCATAATAATCAAAACAACCTCACTATAAACTCTATTTTAATTTTTTTATTAGAATATGAAAAAATCTGATTCAGAATTTACCTTTAATTTTTTTCTTCAATAAACAAAACCAGAAGATTAATGATATACCATTTTTTTATGATATACCCTAATGATGATATATCATCAGAAATATTTAAAACAAAAAAAATCTGATTTTTTAAGTAAGGTTTGATATGTATGAAAAAAATTACACCGAATAGTAAACCAAAACATTGTGGGAAAACCATGAAAAGAATTTACATAAGAGAAGGTACTGAGAAAAGGAAATGGATACCAGTTGGTTATTATTGTAGTGAATGCTCTAAGATGATGAAAGATTCAGATTTGATTCCAACACGAAAAATGGATGAGATATATGGAGTAAGATCAAGACTTGTAAAGAGAGTTAAGAATTCTCAAATAATCGTTTTAGATTTTGGACAAAGTCTTACTAAAGTTGGTTTCTCAGGTGAAAAAGAGCCTCGGTTTATTTTTGATTCTGCGTTATATCTATCAAAAACAGGTGAGTCTTTTATCCAAAAATCGAATGTCATAGAAAAAGAAAATATAGCTGATATAAGAAAACAGATTTTCGAATCAAATGAGAATATGAAAATAAATAGCGACAATTTAGAAATTTTTCTCTTGCATATCTTTGAAGCTTTAGAGATTAATCCATCTAGTAAATCAATCCTTGTTATAGAAAAACATCGTAAAAGTAATTATGAAGACTATCTTAAAGGAAGAATTAATGTAATTAACAATTGCACATTACCAGAAAAAACAAAATAATACATAAATGATTAAAAAAAATTATATTTAATTGATTATACTAAAAATAAAA
>JAEOTG010000406.1 GCA_016839985.1 Candidatus Heimdallarchaeota archaeon
AGCAGCTAATCCAATATATATTAATCCCCAAACAGAAAATGTTAAACCTGAGGGAACAAAGAAATTAGGTAATAAATCGGAAAGTGTACCAGGGTCTATGTTGTTGATTTTTCCAATAGAAGAAAGAACATTAACCACTACAGTACCTATGAAACCCAATATGATACCTATCTGTATAATAATTCTTGTAATAAATTTCATTTAAATTCAAAATAACTAGCTTCTTTCTGCTTTTTAAAAACTTTTCTTTGACAAAAAAATAAAAAAATTGAAGATTATTTCAAAATCCCAATCCTGACATTCTCAAATCTTGTTGGAGCAATACCATGACCAACATAAGCAGCTTGTCCAGGCTCTCCCTTTCCACAATTTGGTGTACCAAAAACTTTCCAATGTTTTTCTTTGCACACTCCACTTACACTTCCCCAGAATTCTGGCGTAATGCCTTCATAAGTAGGATTCTTTATCATTTCTGTCTTTTCTCCATTCTCTATTTTCCACCCTATTTCTGTTCCAAATTGGAAATTCATTCTAATATCATCAATACTCCAACTTCTGTTAGTGTCCATGAAATATCCATCTTTTGTATCTTCAATCAATTCGTCAAAGTCCCAATCTCCTGGTTCTAGATTAACATTTGTCATTCTTACTATCGGTATTCTATCATATCCCATTGATCTTGCTGCTCCTGAACTTCTTTCAAATCCTATTGCTTTTGCAGTTTCTCTAGAGGACATGAATCCCACAAATACACCATTATCAACCATTATGTTTCTTTGAGCTTCTACTCCTTCATGGTCATAATAGAAAGTCCCCAATCCTCCTGGAACTGTAGCATCTGCAACCATTGTTACTTGTTCGTTTCCATATTTGAAATTCTTTCCTAGTAAATCAGGTGTTAAGAAGCTTGTTCCTGCATAAGCTGCTTCGTATCCAATTGCCCTGTCAAGTTCTGTAGGATGACCGCAACTCTCGTGTACTTGTAATGCTAGTTGTGAATGACCTAGAATTATTGTAGACTTTCCACTTGGCATTTTGTTTGCTGTTAAGAGCTTTATTGCTTCTTCTGAAGTCTTTTCTGAAATTTCAATTAATTTCAATCCTTCAAAGTACTCATAACCTTCTGTATGAAAATCTCCTCTAAAACTAGCAGGAAGACTTCTTGTTTGTACTTCTCCACCTTCTATTGCAGTAGAAGCTACTCCTCCTCCACAAAAAACTATGGCTTGATCAATTTTTGTCCCTTCAGTTGTATGCAAAATCATTTTGTCTTTTCTACTTACATAATGACTGGTAGCAACTTTTATTCTATCTGAAAACTCTTTAGCTCTTTTAGCACTCTCTTGAAGAATTGATAACTTCTCGCTTAATTCAACCTCAAAAGGATCTTTCTTCATAGGAGTTTTTACAGTATCTTCATGTATTGGCTCATCAGCTAGTTCAATGTCAAATTTCTTCACTAAAGATGAAGCTTTAGCAATTTTTACTGCCTTCTTTGCTAATTCAGTAATCTTTTCTCTTGTTAGCTCGTTTGTACTTGCAAATCCCCAGCTTTTGTTAACAATGCATCTAATGCCTATTCCTCTCTTGTCAACTCTACTAATTCTTTCAATATTTTCATTTTTGTAGGAAATTTCTTCCATTTTTGTATCCATATACTTAACATCTGCGTACTCCGCTCCTTCTTTTTCACTACATTTTATCCCATAAGCTACAAGATCTTCTAAGTTTCCATCATTTGACATAAATTCTCATAAAAATAACTTGTTAAAAACTTTATTCATAAAAAATGGATTTTAAGTGTAGTTCAATTTGAATGTATGATAATATTAACTAAAACTTCGGAGTATTTCACTTAGTTCTTCTAATTCACCGATTGCTTTTTTTCTTGTAAACAATCTATTTATTTTCACAGAATCTCCAATTTTGAGATTTTTATCTTCAGCTAATAAACTTAATCCTATCTTTGCACTTTTAATTTCTTCTCTGAAATATTTTTCTTTTATCATTTCATAGATTGGCTCTATAGTTGCTGTGATTATTTCCAAAGAAGCTTTAATTTCAGACATTAGCATTGGAGGTTTAATGTAAATAACATTCATTATTAGTTTTTCATTTGCCAATCCTAAAAATTTTGAAAGATTAATGAGTTCTCTTTCTAGTTTTGATTTTTTCTCAGTTGTTTTTTCTGATTTATTGATTTTTAATAACGAATTCATGGCGTTTATAGCTTTAATAAATCTGCTTTCCTCAATGACATACCCTGTTTTTTTGTCGGGAGTAGGATATTGACCTAGAACAGAATGAACATCTTCTACATATTCCACTTCTTTAATCAGATTTTTTATTGAGTTGAATCCTTTAACTATCTTGTTCAGAACTAGAATATTTTCCGAATCATTCTCTGATAATTGATCAGTAGTTTGAAGAAGTTTATCAAGATGATTAGCTATCTTATCATATTCATATGGAGATAGTTTCTCATCTTCTAGTACAGCTTCAATCTCCCATCCATAGTTAATTGATTCTAAAACTACTTCTTCTAAATCTAGAAGAACTTTGGACTCATTTAGAGGTAGCACTATGTCTCTCTCTGTAAATGTTCTAGTAATTTTGTTTACTTCTTCCAGTTTTTCTAAACGTTCTTCAAGAACTTCACTGGGAGTGTAATCTTTATTCATTTAGCTCTCCTATAGTTCTTCCAACATCAGAAAGGGTAATGATTTCTTTAAAACCTTTGCATTTACTGGCTTTTTGGTATAATTAAGAAGAAAAATAGATGAGGAGAAATGCACAAAATCATTGTGAATAACTTTCAATTATAGCATCGTATAACAAGTTCGCATATTCAATTACTTCTTGTTTTTCTGTATATTCATTTGTAACATGTAATTGATCGAATTTTCCTGGTCCCATTATGATAAACGGAGTGTTATATGCTGGTACTAACATTGCTCCGTCGGTACCATAGTTTACTCCAATTAACTTTTCCTTGCCAAAATCCCTTACTTTCTCTCTTAACCTTTCAAAAAATTCTGTTTTTTCTTCTAATTCTAAAGCTGGAATCTCATGAATAGTCTCGATTTCGACTTTTGCTTCTTCTTTAATATTAAAATCTTTAATTATCTCATTGATTTTTTCTTTGGTTTCTTCTCTTAAATCATCTGTAACTAATCTAAAATCACATCGAAATTCACAATATTCAGGCACAACGTTGATTACAGTTCCGCCTTTAATTTCACCTATATTCAATGTAGATTTTCCTAGTATTTCATGTTCAAATTCAGAAACCGCTTCTCTCATCTTTGGTATTAGTTTTGATGCAGCTTCAATAGAATTAATGCCTAAATGGGGGGTTGAACCATGAGCAGATTTTCCTCAACCCTTAATTTTAATCCATAAAGTACCATTTTCAGCTACAGCCACCATTAGTTCTGTTGGTTCACCTATTACTATAAATTCACAATTCTTCATTATTCCTTTTTC
>JAEOTG010000055.1 GCA_016839985.1 Candidatus Heimdallarchaeota archaeon
GAATCAAAGAAGGATTTGATATTGCTTTCTTTGGTGGATCTGTAATGGGATTAGCAGTTGTAGGTGTAGCACTACTTGGAGTAGGTGGAATATATTGGATATTCACACCTCTTGTTTCAGCTGAATTTGCAACAAAAGTTGTACTAGGATTCAGTTTCGGTGCTTCAACAATTGCTCTATTCATGAAATGTGGAGGAGGAATTTACACCAAAACAGCAGACGTAGGGGCTGACTTAGTTGGTAAAGCTGAATATGACCTACCTGAAGATGATGTCCGTAATCCTGCAACCATCGCAGACAATGTAGGTGATAATGTTGGTGATATCGCAGGTATGGGCAGTGATTTACTTGACTCTTATGTAGCTTCAATTGTTGCTGCAATGATACTTGCAACGGTATTTGGAGCAGTAGGATTTGAAATCCATTTTGTCGTTCTACCAATTGTTATCTCTGGTGTAGGATTGATTGCGTCCTTAATTGGAATCTTCTTTGTTAAATTCTTCGGAAAAGAAGATCCAGGCAAATCATTAAATAACGGAACTTATTTCTCAACAGTAATTTTTGCTGGATTGGCAGCTCTCATTATCTATGTAATGACTACACAAGTTGATGCAGCTGGTACAGGGCAATTATGGAGAGACTATCTTGCAATAATTTTAGGATTAGCTAGTGGAATTGTAATAGGATGGACAAGTGACTACTACACTCGTGATGATAAGAAACCTACCAGAAACATGGCTCATGCAGCTGAAGAAGGTCATGCAGTAGTTGTTCTTTCAGGATTTTCTTATGGTTTGATAAGCGTAGTACCACCATCAGTAGGAATAGTCGTTGCTATGACTTTGAGTTACATTCTAGATGGTGTATTCGGTGTAGCATTAGCTGCAGTAGGAATGCTAGCTATAGTTGGAACAATAGTTTCAAACGATGCCTACGGACCTATCGTCGACAATTCAAGAGCTATAGCTGAACAAGGAGGACTTGGTGAGGATATAATTAGAAAAGCTGATATGCTTGATTCAGCAGGAAATACAGCTAAAGCAATCACCAAAGGATTCGCAATTGGTGCAGCAAATTTGACAGTCTTAGCATTATTATTCTCTTTCGCAACTGAAGCAGAAATAACTATGATTGATTTACTTAATGTAAAAGTTCTAGTAGGAGCTTTCATAGGTGTAGTAATACCTGCATTATTCTCAGCTCTATTGATCCTCTCAGTTCAAAGAAATGCAGCAAAAATGGTTTTAGAAATAAGAAGACAATTTGAAACTAATCCAAAAATACTCACAGGTGAAGAACCAGCTGACTTCAATAAGACAATTGACATTGCAACAAAAGGAGCATTAATTGAACTCATTCTACCAAGTATAATTTCCATAGCAACACCAATTCTTGTAGGAATAATCTTTGGAGTAGCAGCATTAGGAGCCTTCCTAGCAGGAGCAATACTATCAGGATTTGTCTTCGCAATAATGATGGCAAACGCTGGGGGAGCACTAGACAATGCCAAGAAATGGATCGAAGATGGCAACCTAGGTGGTAAAGGTACAGAAACACATAAAGCAAGTATTACAGGTGACACTTTTGGTGATCCACTTAAGGACACTGCAGGACCATCAATAAACACCTTACTTGTTGTTATGTCTTTGACTTCTTCTATCTTCATGGGATTAATGCTAGCCATTGGTCGAGATGGTTTCCTAGTCGAGAGCTTATTTGAGAATCCTATTGCTAACAATAAAGTCTGGATACTCATTGTTATTATCTTGGGTGTTGTTCTAGTAGGAATAATTCTCTGGGCAATTATCAAAATCTTCAGAAACAAGAAAGTTATACAAAAACTACTTAAGAAAGACTAGATTAGTCTCTCTTTTTCTTTTTTCATTTTGAAGGAAAAGAGATATTGAAAAACTAACTTCACATATAAGAGGTTAAACAACCGCGACATATAAAGGAGAACCAATTATTACTTTGATTCTCTCATCAATATCATATTTTGTTTTTACCAATATCTTTGCTAAAAATCCAATATCTTGTTCTACTAATTGTGATTCTGAAGCAATGAACTGTATCCCTTCAAAGAATTCACGTTCTCCATAAGTTTCCATCTTTTCTATTGCTAAAGATGGTTTAGTATTCAATGTCTTGAAACTACTCATTATATTGAATAGATCTGAGCGATTTTGTTTAGCTAATTTTGGTAAATTATCCTTAGGTATCAAATGTTTGGGGGAACCTCCTAAAACAAAAAGCAAATCCTCTTTTTGTAGAAAGAATAAAACCATATCCCCAGCATCCATTGGTATAATACCCCACTTCATTTTTGTTTTATCTTTCACATAAGATTTTGGTTTTTCTATAGTACCAACATCACATCTTTTCAGGATATATCTTGAGAGTTGTTTCATTTTTTGAGATTTTTGCTTTTCTTCATTCAAAGAGAATTTAATGAAGAAATCTTTAAAACCAAAACTAAATCGAAGTTTTAATTTATCCCATCGATGCAATTGGGGGAATAACATTTCTAATTTTGAATCAGAGAAGTATAGATAATACTGCAATTTAATATAAGCTAGTTATAACGTATATAAATAAGCATTTCCAGCTTTTTAGTTTTTTTACATTGAAAATCTTAAAGAAAGAGTAAGCTTACTCTTCTTTCTCTTCATTTTTTCTTTGTTTCTCTTAGTTTTTTTTCATATCTTTGTTCTTTCCATTTCTTATGTTCTATTGATTTCTTTGTTTTTTTCTTTTTAGTTTCTTTTTTCAATCCCCAATCAAGTATTTGTTGCCTTGTTTTTTTGTCTTCAGCTAAACAGTTAGGACAATATTGATGTTTCAAAAACCATTGAAATAATTCTTTCTTATGAGCTATTAATTGACAACATCGTAGATCTATTTTTTCTCTTCTATCTACTTTCTTCAAATCAGTTTTACAAAAATAGCAGATTTCTCCTCTCTCAATATCTTTCATCTCTTCTTCTTTCATCAAGCTAATGTTTACCTTTTCTTCTTTTAATCTATATTGTTACTACTCTTAGTGAAGTTTTTAATTTATGTAGCTTCTAGACACTCCTTTTTTCAAGAACTAATAGAAGATTTTATATAATTTCATGCAATTGATATTTTGACTGTGAGTTTAATATATTTTAAAACTCACAGTCCTCCCTCCCTCATTTTGTTATCTTTTGAAGGATGAAATCATATATCTCTTTAACTTTTTTTTCGTTTGGTTTTTCTTCTAGTATCCAAGTTTTCTGTGGTTTAAACTCAAATAATCTCAATATTTCTTTAATTAAATTTTCTCTAATAACCAAAACAACTACATGGTCATTTTTTCTTTGTATTTTCTTTATTAATTTTGAAATCTCAGTGTATAAACATTTTTTTTCTCTTTCTAACCTTCCCACTTCATCTATGAAGATTATATCAGAAGTATAAGACGATTTTATAGATTCATTCGCAAAATTTAATGCTTTATTTGAGATTGAATATTTTCCTATTTTCTCAATTACTTTTTCTCCATCTGAATGAAAGGTAACTTTTTCATTTGTCTTAACATTGACAAAAAATCGATTTTCTTGTCCTTCAGTTATAACTCCCGCAACACTGTAGGACTGGTTAAAATTTTTAATAATATTCTTTATTAGAGTTGTTTTTCCAATACCTATTGGTCCTGTTATTACAAAAAACAGCTATTTCCCCTCAAAATTGATGCTTATTTGTTCTCTATTGTATCTCTCCATGATTCCAAGATATGAACAAAACCTTTTGCTCCAGCATCTACAACATTAGCTTCTTTGAGAACATCTAACATCTCTTTTGTTCTTTCCAAACAGTCTTGGCTTCTTTCAACAATGAGATTCATGAATTCTAACCATTCAATTTCCGGATTTTCTTCGATGATCTCTTTAGCTTTTTCAGTAGCTTCTTTCATCACAGTTAAAATTGTACCTTCTGTAGGATTAAGAACACTATCATAAGCAAAATCAGTACCTTCTTGTAAAGCTTCTGCAAATGCTTTAGGAGTAATTTTTTCTTGTACATCTAAGTATTCTACTACACCTATCAGGAATTGAGAATAAATAACCCCTGAATTACCTTTAGCACCTACAAAACTGCCTTTGCTTATCGCTTGAAAGACATCATTCCCATTCCCATCCTCAACTCCTCTCACTTCATTAACGATAGCCTGGATGGTATAAAACATGTTGGAACCAGTATCTCCATCAGGTATTGGAAAAACGTTGATAGCATTAATATTCTCTTTTTCATCTGAAATGAGTTTTTCACTCTTTATCATCATATCTCTAAATAAAATTGGTCTTAATGATTGTGATTGCCCCATCATTTTACTCACAATTCAGTCTAATTCAGAATAAGTAGTAAGCTATTTAAAAATATTCTTTTCCAATGAAAGAATACCTTACATTTTTCATAAACAAAAAAACTTTCAAATGACTAAAAAATTAAGTTTTTACTATCCTTCATAAATTCTTAAAAAGAGAACTATCTATAATTTTAAAAGAGATATAATTTGCATTGTGCTATTAATGGTGATTTAGTTTGGAGATTCCGGAAGGTTACTGGGGCATTTACAAAGATACAGAAAATATGCCTTTAGAAAGATTCGATCCCTTTAGAACAATAATTAACGAGTTTGGTACTAAAGTTGGACATATAACACAATTTTCTCCTTTAAGAGGAAAGAGACCATTTGAACATAAAAACAATAATCAAATTGTTCTAGAAGAGCTTCACATTGAAAGAGATTCATTTTGCAAAGTTGTTGCAGGAGAACTTCCAGCTGTTGTTTTATCACAAGATGGAAATATCAGTAATCATCCTTTAAGTGTAGAACCAAAAAAAGAGAATTTAGAAAGTCATACTGCTATTTCTATTGTCAATCTATTTACTCCAATGGCTAGAGTTTTGTATCAACATACTCAAGAATTAGATTCTATACAAGACAAAAGTATTGGAGTTGGGATGGTTCATTTATTAACAAAACACTATGATACTCTATCTGATGCATCTGCAAAGGAAATTATTGAGCTTCTAAAGACAACTCAAATCGCTCACAAGAATAGTGTCGATGTTCTTAAAGAAAAATATAATACATCTAAACTGACGATTTTACACTTCTTTAATATAGGGGAAGAAGCTGGTGCCAGTATTTGTCATATCCATTCTCAAACCTATATTTATGCAAACGATATAGGTCATGGTTGGACTTCACTCGGTTTCCTAAGTGTTCCAGGTTTTCATAAGAAAAAAATGAACAATCTCAATTATTGCCTTGCGTGTAAGCTAGTTGAAAATAAAAAAATCAAGGATCCTTTGAATCAAGAATTAAATTTTGAAGAGAGAATTGTTTTTGAAAATGAAGAATGGATTCTTTTAACTGCATTTGCTCCTGAAAGAGATGGTCAACTTCGATTAATTCCAAAAAGACATACATCTCAATTTTTGTTCTTAGATGAAGAACAGATAAAAAAACTCGCTGAAGCTATTCTAATTGCAAATAAAGCATTAGATGAGTTTATTGCTTTAGCTCCTCAAAGTATGAATTTATTACAGGATAGAAATATTCTGTTTCGACAAGAAAACATTGGTTATAATTCCGATATGCATTTACTAATTGATATCATTCCTATTCAAAGGATTGGTGGAGCTGAAATAATGGAAACGTACAGAATAGCTACAATGTTTCCAGAAGATGTTGCAAAGATTATGAGAGATTGTTTAAATAAAAAATAGAACATTAATTTCTTAGGTGAAAGCATATGGATAATGAAGAAAAAATCCCTTTAGTTTTCGTTTTACATGCTTATCAACCTATTACTCAAAAAGAAGAAGTTTATAATAGAATAATTTCAAAATGCTACATCCCTTTTTTAAGAAATTTGTTAGAAAATCCTGAAATTAAAATCACCTTGAATATTTCAGGTTGTCTTTTAGAGAAGTTTGCAACAAGTTATCCTGATGTTTTACATTTAATAGAAGAAGCTATCTTAACAAAACAGCTAGAACTTATGGGATCTGCATTTTTTCATCCTATTTTACCTCTGATTTTAAAAAAGGATCAAAGGTATCAAATAAACAAACAAAAGGAATTAACTTACAATATTTTGGGTGTAAATAGCTCAGCGTTTTTTCCTCCAGAATTAGCTATTTCAGAGGAAGTAATTCCCCAAATAATAAATGAAGGTTATAAAATTATACTTGTTCCAGAGAATATAAACAATCTCAAAATTGGAGGATACTATGAATTAGAAGATGGAAAATCCGTCTTCTTGATTAAAAGAAATAAGAAATTGAGCAATAATATTGCATTTAACCTCTATAATGGAAATATAGATGCTGCAACTCAGGATTTACGAGATCAGTATAATTCTCAAGGATGTCCTGTTCTACTTGCTATGGATTTAGAAACTTTTGGAGAACACCATAAGAAATACTACAATTTCTTTTTTGAATTATCTAAATTTACTAAAATGAATACGCTTTCCAAAAGTATAGGAGAATTTCCATTAAATAAAAGAATAAAAAAGTTCTTGACTTCTTCTTGGTCAACTTCTTATCAAGATTTAGAAGACAAAATACCTTTGCCTTTATGGAATCATCCTTCCAATGCAATTCATCAACTTCAACAAAGCCATATTGATTTTCTAGAGAGGATAAGAGAATTCATAGATAATGGAAAATGGTTTGATGATTACCAATCTTCTTTGTATTCTTGTCAGTTCTGGTGGGCTTCAAGGGATTGGTGGAGTCCGGAATTGATACTGACTGGTTTGCAATTGCAAAGAAAATCACTTGTTAAAATGATTGATGGATTACCTAAAAGGTCAAAGCAAATAATTTTTAATCTATCAAATGACATCATTCAAAGAATAATAGAAATCGTTGAACAAAAAGGAGAACAATATGAAGATAGCATTCGTTACAGCTGAAATTGCACCGTTTTCTAAAACAGGTGGATTAGGTGATGTCTCAGCAGCATTTCCAAAAGCCATGCAAGGTTTAGGTCACAAAATAATAATTATTACACCATTCTACAAATCCATTGATTCTAAAAAATATAGACTACAAATTGTTAAAGAGAATATAATTGCAAAGATAGGAGAAAAAGTAGAGATTTTTGACCTTTATGTTTCATTTATTCCAAATACTAAAGTTCCAGTTTACTTTATAAAGAATCCCTACCTGTATAGAGAAGGAATCTATGTTGATGAAGACGGTGAGGATTATTCAGATAGTGCATACAGATTTCTAACTTTCACAAAATCAGTTTTTGCATTGTTAAAATGGTTAAAATTTGCCCCTGATATTATTCATGTTAATGACTGGCATACAGGAATGTTACCTTTCTTCTTAAAAACTGAATACAATTCTGTTGATTTATTCAAGAAAACAAAATCTGTTTTTACAATTCATAACATAGGTTATCAAGGGATTTATCCTTTTGAAGATATTGCAGATGCTCAACTTTCTGATGTTTATGTTGATGAAGATCTCCTTGGTTTTTATGGTAAAATAAATTTCATGAAAGCAGCTATTGTTTATGCAGACATTATTACTACTGTAAGTTCTAAATATGCTGAAGAAATTCAAACAAAGGAATTCGGTTATGGATTAGAGAGCTTTATTGAACAGAGAAAGGAAGATCTTTATGGAATTGTACATGGAGTTGATCTTAATGTTTGGAATCCAAAAAGTGACCCTTTGTTAGTAAAGAATTATGATTCAAAAAACTTGAAAGGTAAAGCTGAATCTAAAAGCTATCTTCAAGATAAACTAAATTTGAATGTATCTGATTTACCTATACTAGGAGTGATTTCAAGATTAGCAACCCAAAAAGGATTAGATCTAATTCTTGAGAAATTCGATGACATTATGAAACTAAAAGTTCAGTTCATTCTTTTAGGAACAGGAGAACCTGAACTTGAGAAGAAATTTAAGAAAAAAGAAGAAAAATATCATGAGAATTGTTCAATTAATATTATGTTTGATAACACC